>CAYMFZ010000015.1:0-506 GCA_964389585.1 uncultured Pirellulaceae bacterium
ATTCCGAACATGAAGATTAACCCGCTCCACACTGGCGACCACGGATCGCTGGATTGGCTCGGCTTGTTCATGTCGACATCTTCGTTGGCTTCGGTGTCGCCAGATGACGAGAGGTGAGTTACGACTTTGTAGAACTCACTGGGCTTGGGGCAGATTTTGTAGAAGGGTCGGATCCCGTAACGGTAAGCCTTCTCGACCATGCCGCCGGGTGGAATATGACGGTCGATCATCGAATTGTCGGAAAGGTTGTAGCCTGCGACGCGATCGGTGTTTTCAGTAACCCAAAGCTTGCTCGCAGCTCCTGCCCCTGAGAATGCGACGCCACAAACGTCGCCCTGCCCTGTGACTGATGCCTTAGACATGCTGGCATCTGATTGGGTGTCAAGCAGCCAAAGGTTTCCATTTCGGTAGAGTGCTCCAAAGTATCGTCCATCTTCGGTGCAAGTAACCGTTTCGATCGCACTTCGTTTTTCCGGTTGATACTCGTTCTTTTCGGTCAGCGATTC
>CAYMFZ010000015.1:516-25862 GCA_964389585.1 uncultured Pirellulaceae bacterium
TCCAAAAGCAACCATGATGGTGTTGCCGCCAAACGAGAGTCGACTGGACATGCCTTTGTCAAATCCTATCGCCAAAGGAAGTTTCGCGTGCAAGTTCATTGACAAAACCATTTCTTTAGTCGGCGGAGAGGTTTCTTCATCCGTGACTTCGGTTTCGCCAAGCTTGTATATATTCAGTTCGCCACGCCGGTAAACCACAAACTCATCTCGATCAGAACTGTAACCTACATCATTTGCGGATCGAAGTGAGACCGAACGTTTGGGTCCGACTCGTTTCCAAAGTGCTGGTGGTTTTGGTTTTTCTATATCGGTGTCAGCGCTTGTATCAAACGAAGACTCAGTTTCAGTCTCGGTCTCGTTTGAGTCGGACTTGTTTTCATCAGTTGAATCAACGGTAGTTGCCGATTCTTCTTTAGACTTTGCTTTATCCTTGTTCGCTTTAGCCTCTTTCTCTTTCTCCGCGGACGTTTTTGAAAACTGTGCGCCTGCCAGTTTCTTTTGCAACAATTCTTCATTCAGTTGATAGAAAATTCCATTTGTGTTGACCGCGATGATTCCATGATTCTCTGACTTGAAAATCTTGACCGTATCGTTGGGGAACGTGCCTGCTTCCTTGAATCGCAGACGTCCGGTGTCATCCGAGATGAGAATCTTTTTCTTGCCAGAGGTTGCCGAACGTCCTAGTTCGTATCGGCTGCTGATGATTCGAGAGTTGGCTCGGTCGTGGAGTGGTGCGAGGTAGTTCGACATCCCGGGAAATAACGGAATTTGCTTGAAATGAAAAAAGAACTCATTGCCTCGAAATTGAATTTCACCTTCGGCGCCAAGGTTCGCTTCAATCAAATTTTCCCATTGGCTGTTCTTTTCGTCCCAGGATTTTAACTGGTGAGTGATATCGGCTGGATATACGTTTTCATTGGCTGAAAACAGGTGGACGAATTCACTGTTATCCATTTTCGTGTCGGACCAATAGAAAATCCAACCAATCGAAAAGCAAAAAGCCCAAAACAACAAAGTTAAAATCACCGATACGATTGCGCTTCGCCAAACCAAGCCGACAACTGAAGAAACTGAAAAATAAATGGCGAACACGATGACATAAAGAGGGATGCTAAGGAGAATTGCTCTGTCCCAAACTCCTAGCCCCACCCCCAGCCATATCCATAATCCGAAAAACAAATAGGCGGTGCAAAGTGCAATAAACACGCAACCACCAGAAAATTTAGAGAGAAACAAGCCCCAACGGGAAATGGGTTTGCTCAACAACAAATTCAATGAGCCGGGCTCAAAGGTGTCTGGGATCATATTGGCGGTTACGATAATCGCGATCAGCAATCCCACGGCCAAGATGACTTTTTCAAACCACCATGGCAAAGAAGTAATCAGCGTTTGAGAAAACTGTTCATGCGTCACGTTGATTGGTATAGGGATTTCCCACACCGCGTATTTGAACAAAAGCGCCGAAGCGTTGCCTTGCTCGATACTTGAGTAGATGCTTGAAATCAGCAATCGGTTAAGTCTTTTTGATCTAATTTCAGAAAGATCTTCAACACCTGAGTCAATGAACTCTTGCGCTTCTTTTGGAATATTTTGGCCAACCCAATCTTCCGCGCGATAGAACTTTGGATTTTCAAGAACGTCATTTAGTGCAGAGACGACCTCGTTTTGAAGAAAGACCTCTTCGACGGATTGTTGCGGATTCTCGTTTCCCGTCGCTTCATTGGCTTTCTTGACCGTCTTTTCCATCTTGGTGCGTGTTTTTTCAGGAAGCAATTCCCAAACACGGCTCGAAGGAGTTGAATTCTTCGTGTTGACGATCTGTCTAATGGCAAGCTCAGAATTGGGAACATTATAATCTCGGCTGAGTTGCCAATCCAAAGTTTCTTTCACGTGCAAGGGAGCAAGTGCGACCAACAAAATTGTGATCAATGCCAATAGCACGTAGAGAACGCGCGATGCCATGGCGGCACGAAATGAGTCTTTGATGATTGCAAGATAGGGTCGCATCAGGTTTGGCTTTCTTAGTTGCGGTTGGGATTGCTGCACCGCGATTGAATTGATCTTGTTTTGTGTTGGTTGGGTTTGATTTTTGATTGGCGGAGGTTTGACTCTTCAACTCTTCGTGTTTGCTTTGCAAACCCTTAGGTTGGCGCTATTTCACGGAGTGAAATGCCACTTTGGTTTGCCTATCACTCGTTTTACTATTCTTGGAAATCGTCTAGGCGCGAATCGACGCTGGCTCGACCTTCCTCCGAGATAATTTTGAGGAATGCATCTTCAAGTGAAACCACTTGGCGTGACATTCCGTGAATGCTGACTCCATTTTTTCGCAGCGAATCCACGAGCTGATCAATGACTTCTTGATTCGCGACTTTAGTCCGAACGTTGAATTGTCCTGACTCGCGATTCAAAATTTCAAATTCGTGACCTGAAAAAGCCGAATTGATCGCATCGGGGTCACCAACAATTTCGACATCGACTACCAAATTCGCTTGGCCAGCGCCCGCGGTTCCTTTCACGAAATCGCCGATCTCACTCACGGAACCACAGTATTTAAGATGTCCACGATTGAGGATTGCCACGCGGTCGCAGATCATTTCGACTTCTTGGAGGATGTGACTATTCAAAAAGATCGTCACGCCATCGTCTTTTAGTCTTCGAATAATTTGACGCATCTCGGCTCGAGCTTGCGGATCCAAGCCATCGGTTGGCTCGTCAAGCACCAAAAGTTTCGGATCGTGAAGCAATGCCTGCGCCAGCCCCAATCGCTGCAACATTCCTTTTGAATACTTCTTGCAACGATCTTTCTCTCGTCCTGAAAGCCCAACCAGGTTCAACAAGTAATCTCGTTTCTCACGGATCACAGATTTCGAAACGTTGCTAAGACTGCCATAACATTCGAGAGCTGAGTAGCCATTTAGATGTGGCGGAATTCGTAAATGCTCTGGGAGATAGCCGACAAGATTTCGGCCGGCACGACTGCCAGCGGGATGGCCCAGCATCGTTGCATCACCCGAGGATTTCCGAATGATGCCAAGCAGGATCTTGATAAAAGTCGTCTTGCCTGCGCCGTTGGGTCCAAGCAAACCAAAGATCTCGCCTTGGTTGACTCGAAAAGAAACGTCAGTGAGGGCTTTGAATTTCTTTTTGAAAATCAAGCCTTCTGAGTAAGTCTTGTCCAACGAATCGACAACAATCGCGCTGTTGGGAGAATGAGCCGCTGCGATTTGTGCAGTTGGTACGTTGGCTGGATCTGAATCTTTGATCATAAGGCAGTTGGTTTGGAAATCGAGCGCGGTTCATTTCGCCGCTGGAGGTTAGCGATTCAAAGTCAATAATATAGACTGCTTCGTGCCGAATTGTACCTTCTCGCCTCGCTAAAAGTTTCGCGGGATTCGGCCACATTAAAACTGTTTTCTCAATTCCCAACAAACTTTATTATTTAAGCCACACCATGACGACGGATTCCAATCCAAATTCAAGCCGACTGGAAGAACCTGTCGTTTTACTTTTCGAGACTTCACCGTTTGGAACGCTCGATGCGATCGTTCAGCACGATGGAAAGTCGATCTATTTCTATTTGAACGAACCGAAATCCGAGCGGCCGTCGGTTTTTGGAACGCGCGCTTGCTGGGTGCAAAACCTTCAACTCGGCCCGCTTGTTCTCAATGAAAACGAAATGAAGCAAGGCATCCCCCCGATGCTTCCTCGAACCCAATGCGTCGACCGCGACCCACTCCCCATTCCTAATCCTGAAAATCTGAAAGTCGTTTGGCTTGAGGAAGGAAACGGAGCTGCGCTGGTTGAAGTCGCACCCGACACAAACAACGATGATTCGAAAACGCTTGCGATCATTCCGCCCTGGAGTGGACTGGAAGGCTTTCATGGATACTCGGCTGGATGCGCCATGGAAAGTCCGCTTTGTTGGCCAATTCCCGACAACCCAATGCTTCGCCAAAGAATCGAACGAGCAAGTCAGTTTTGGGAACAATGGAGCAGCGACAAAGATCCGTTCTCCATTCTTCAGCCGCTACTACTTAACGCCTTCGACAAATATTTTGGAAAAAGCAATCAACAGAATTATTATTCGATCGATGGCGGAAAATTTCCACCAAGAGGATTGATGCAGTACGAAATCAAAACCGAGAATTCAGATTCGCAAGACGAGATCGTCTTGGCCACAGTTGGGATGTCGCTCTGCCCGCAACCGGCTGTCGAAATCTTCACGGATGACCCTTCCAATTTTCGTCGCATCGAACTGGCGATCCGGATTCCGAAAGAAAAATTTGAAACTAACGTTGGAGAAGACGCAGGCGAAAAACTTAGCCTTGAGAAACTTCAACAGAATCTAAGCGGATTGGCTGCCTACCCTTGGTCCCAGTTTACATGGCTTGGGCCTGGTCACACTTGCGGGCTCATTGGCGCTGATCAAGGAAGTGAGTCAGCATTGCTCGTTCCGGATCAACAACTCGCAAAACTTGGACAGTCGAAACCTATCGCATTGCCCGGCTTTCGAGACGACCCGATCAATTTGCTTTGGCTGTTTCCGCTTCAACCGCAACAGCAGCAGATGCTTCAAGCGAATGAATTGACAGTCGAACAGTTTCTCGCTGGTGCCTAGATTGACTGGGAAACACAAAGGCAAAGGTTCAGGATTTTGAAGTACTTGTGACTTCCGCTTCAACGCAGTGAAGGCATCACAAGCAGATTGCTTGAAATCATTGGGGAAAGCTTTCGCTCGAGTACTAATCTTTTGAACTCACAATCAACAATTGACGGAGATTTCGTCGCCGAAAGTAGTTGCCGAACAAATTGCAGCACAAAAGTTGGTCGTTTGCATCTTATTTTTTGCAGCTTTGGTTTGGACGACGCATGCAGGATGCGGTTATGATTGAGATGCGTGCTTAGCGCATGCCGATCGTTATTTCAAATTGGAATCCGAACCACTACAATCATCGATGACCAAAACGGATTCTTCTAGCGACTTGGAAACAAGGCACAGCCTGATCGAGCAGGCGATGGACAATGACTCGTCAGCTTGGGAAGTTGTGTTTTCGCTTTATGCTCCCCTGATCAATCGTTGGACGAGGCAATGCGGTGTAACGTGCGCGCATGACATTGAAAATATTTGCCAAGACGTTTTCGCAAAAATCGTCAAGAGTTTAAGATCTTTTAAGCGCCGTGAGTCGGGTGGCTCGTTTCGCGGATGGATTCGAGTGATCACGCGAAACCACATTTATTCCCAACTAATGGGGAACAATGATTTCCATATCGTCGGGGGATCGAAATGGCAACAACAAATCAATGAGATCCCATTCAACTCAAGTCGCAGCCTTTTTGATTCGATCACTGACGATCATCCCGATGAGAAAACGCTGATTTTCCGCAGAATCATGGCCTGGGTGGACGAAAATTATTCAGAAGTCCAGAGAACAATTTTCCGACGTGTCGTCCTAGAGCAGTCCCCAGCACGGGAAGTCGCAAACGATCTCAACCTTACCCCAAACATCGTGTATCAAAACAAGTCGAGAATTTTGAAGCGGATTCGTGATGTCTTTAAAGAATTGGTTTAGGGATTCATTTATAATGCGGGAACTTCATCGACGCTTGTTCAACCTTTTCTCATTCATCATCTATACTCTTTTGGTTTTACCAAACAACAAATCCTCCTTGAATGGCAGGCCGTTTTGTCTGTGACCGTTTGTCCAACTGAAAGTCTCCTTCGTCGTTTCAACGAAGGTCGCATTGCGGATCACTCCGAGATTGATCGAATCACGGATCATCTTGCTGACTGCAATACGTGCATCGATAAACTTGAAGCGATGACGGCCGGTCCCATCGTTCAGGGATTGCGCGACTCGCTTTCAGATTACGGCGACGATGACGAAACCCAAATGGCTGAAGAAACAATCGACGTCAATGCCGTTCGCTCCAACGTCGACGCCGTCTTGTCGCAAGTTGAACATTTTGCGGATCCGCAAATCGACCCGGCTCATTTAGGTGAAGGCCACTACCAAATGATCGCCGCGATTGGTCAAGGCGAATTCAGTTGTGTGTTTGGGGCGTTGCGAAGAGATGACAACACTTTGGTTGGAATCAAGATACCCCACGCAAACAAATTGACTTCCTTTCGACACAACGAGCAGTTTTTCGAAGATTGCAAAAAGAATCAAAAGCTGGACCACCCCAACATTCAAAAAGTTTTGGAGTTTGGACCTTGGGATGAAAAAAGAATATTTCTTTCGAAACCACTCATCCAAGAACCAACGTTAACGACCGTTGCCAAAAGCGGTGTCGCGTTAACGACCGATCAAGTTAAAAATTTGTTCGCTTCGTTGATTGAAACAATTCAATACGCTCACAGTCGAGACGTTCTTCATCGCCATTTGAATCCAAACAACATTCACGTATTTGGATTCGACTCAACCAAAAAAATCTACACTCCAGACAACGATCAAGTCGCTGCGATTTCTGATTTTGGATTTGTATTCGACAGTCGATACCATTTCGATTTGATCGAGCCCGTGAAAACGCGCAATCCATTTATGTCTCCAGAAAGTGCAACGCTTAACGCCGAGTATGTTGATGTTCGTTCTGACATCTATGCGTTGGGAAAAATCCTCAAGTTGCTGGTACGTGTTTCTGATATCAAACAATCGAATCCACTGATCGAGCAGATCATCAAGAAAGCGACCAGCGGACGTCGTCGTGACCGTTATCAGACGGTTAACGAGCTGATGAGCGCATTTGAATTGGTTTAGCGATTGGATACGCGCGATTCGCGGCCGAACCAGATCCGCGAAACGTTCCTGTCAGCAGATTTCTCGTTGACATCAAAGCTCAGGCGTTTATGATGCACCTCATGAAAAACATCTTGCACAACTCGCATTTTCATTCACATCATCTGCCCCGTTGACGGTCGTGGACTAGCCTGAAAATGCATTTGCAACTTACAGAACGCTGGCCCTTCGGTCAGCGTTTTTTTGTTTCTCGATTTTGATTCTGCTTTCTGTCCATTCGAACTTTCAATTCAAGGTTTCAATTTACATGTCTCACGACCCATCAACTGTTCGAATGGCTCTACCGAAAGGCCGAATGTTCGACCAAGTCGTCGGCTTGCTCAAAGGGGCTGGGATTTCGATTCGCCAATCGGAACGAGGGTACCGTCCAAGTATTTCGCTTCCAAATTTCGACGCAAAAATTCTCAAGCCGCGTAATGTAATCAGCATGCTCGCCGCCGGCTCGCGCGACATCGGGTTCGCTGGCGAAGACTGGATTCAAGAAACCGGAACCGAAATTCACGAGCTACTCGATACGAAGATGAACCCTGTTCGTCTGATCGTCGCCGCACCGCACGAGCTCTTGGAAAATGGCCAACTTCCTAGTCGCCATATCGTCATCGCCTCAGAATACCCTGAGCTCGCCAAGCGATGGATCGCGGAAAAGCAAATTGATGCAGAGGTTCTTCAAACATTCGGCGCGACCGAAGTTTTTCCTCCCGAAGACGCCGATTGCATCATCGACAACACGGCCACAGGATCGACGCTTCGCGCAAATGGTCTTCAAATCATTGACGAGATCATGACTTCTTCGACTCGGTTATACGCCTCAAAATTCGCGATGGACAACGCGCAGATCCGCTCGCGAATCGAAGATTTTGCGATGCTGATCAACGCCGTCCTCCAAGCCCGTGGGCGCGTGATGATGGATCTCAACGTTACATCGGAGAATTTGGACGCCGTTGTAGCTTGTCTCCCATCAATGCGAACGCCAACGGTTTCTCCGCTGAGCGATTCGGGTTGGGTGGCTGTTCGCGCAGCCATTCCGCGAAAGCAACTTGCGGAAATCATTCCCAAATTAAAGACTGCTGGCGCTTGTGATATCGTCACGACTTCAGCAGAGCAATTAATCCCGTAGTCCAAACTCAAGCTCATGACCAAACCAAACTCGGGCTACAAACCCCCAGAATTCAAAAACGAAATCACTTTGCAACTCAGCCGCAATGAGTCTTGCTCGGCGATGCACGATCTCGAAGAACAGCTTGGAAGCCTGGGGGCAGAGTTCGTTTCTCGTTATCCCTCGCACATCGCGCTGCAAGAATTGCTTGGCCGTTGGCTACGCGTTGATGGCGAACGAATTGTGGTCACCGCCGGTGGT
The DNA here is from genome assembly GCA_964389585.1 of uncultured Pirellulaceae bacterium. Classification (GTDB taxonomy): domain Bacteria; phylum Planctomycetota; class Planctomycetia; order Pirellulales; family Pirellulaceae; genus Mariniblastus. The sequence goes on from CAYMFZ010000015.1 coordinate 8,674, forward strand.
GATGATTCGATTGATCGCGTGATGCGAATTTGTTTGGTGGGTGAGCGGAACAAAGTCGTTACGCACGCGCCTTCTTTCGAGATGGTCGACATCTATTGCAAGAATTATGACGGGCGCCTGGAGCATGTTGAGTGGGTCGACGGTGAATTTCCAGAAGATGATTTGATCGCAAAAATTGATTCGCAAACCGCGGTTGTGGTGATCACTTCACCCAACAACCCGACTGGTGGATTCGTCGACGTTGAGACAATCTTGAAAGTTAACGCGGCGGCAAAATCAGCTGGCGCACGATTGCTGGTCGACAATGCCTACATTGAGTTCGCGGATAACGATCCAACCCAAAGTCTTGTTGGTGACGAAAACATCATGATCGTTCGCACTTTTTCCAAAGCCTGGGGCCTGGCAGGATTGCGAGTTGGTTATCTGATCGCTCCCGATTCTGAGTTTGCCGCGACAATTCGCAATGCCTCTGGCCCGTTTCCCGTCAGCGCTGTGTCATTGGAAACCGCCCGTCGGTCACTGGCCGACTATCGACATGAAATGCTCGACAATGTCGCAATGGTCAAGATCATGCGTGGACTTGTCGGGGATCTGATCAAGTTCTGTGGTGGCAAGCCATTTCCATCACAAGGAAATTTTGTGTTTGCTGAATTTGAAAACTCCGAACAAATTTGGGCCGGACTCGCGGAGGATGGCGTTGGCATCCGAAAATTTGGCGATAGCACATTGTTAAAAAGCCGAGTTCGCATCACGTGCCCAACGGAGCCTGTTGGCTTTTTGCAACTCGCGCAATCGCTGTGTCGAGTGACTGGGTGCGATTTCGAATCACAAAAAGTGGCCATGGGCGCTGCGCTGAAACCAGAGAACGTCGCAACCGATTCTGATCGACCGACACCAACGGCCGTGACTCAGGAATCCAAGTCAAACCGAACTTGGTCATCCAACCGCGAAACCAAAGAAACAAACATCGACTTGGACTTGAATCTCGACGGAACCGGCAAGATTGAAATTGAAACTGGAATCGGATTTCTCGACCACATGCTTACCGCGTTGGCTTTTCATTCAGGAATGGATTTGAAACTGAAGTGCGTAGGTGACTTACACGTTGACGACCACCACACTGCTGAAGACTGCGCCCTAGCACTTGGTACCGCGATTGATGGTGCTTTGGGAAAACGGACTGGCATCAAACGCTTTGGCTATGCTTACGCTCCTTTGGATGAAGCCATGGCTCGAACCGTGATTGACTTAAGCGGTCGTCCGTGGCCCGAAATTCATCTTCAACTTGAACGTGAAATGGTGGGGACGTGGGCTTGTGAGAATATCACGCATTTTTTTCAGTCGTTTGCGATGACGTTGAAGTGTTCATTGCACGTTGATGTGTTGCGAGGCACGAACGATCATCATCGTGCCGAAGCCGCATTCAAGTCTTGCGCAAAAGCGTTGCGCGAGGCGTTGACCAGAACTGAAGGTGAAGTCCCAAGTACGAAAGGTGTTTTGTAAGGATTCAGACTCCACAAAACCAAACCCAAATTTTTCAAACCCTATGATTCAAATCATCAACACTGGCGTCGCCAACATCCGCTCGCTCCAAGCCGCCTTCGACCGCTTGGAACAGGCGTGGGAGCTGACTGAAGATGCTGACAAGATCGCCGATGCATCGCATGTCGTTTTGCCCGGAGTTGGCGCGTTCGCGGCGGCCGCAGACTCACTTGACCGATTAAAAATCCGTGAGTCGATCACGGATCGCATCAACCAGCCCGACCGCCCTACCCTTTGCATTTGTCTGGGAATGCAATTGCTGTGCGAGTCCAGCGAAGAAGCTGAATCCTCGAAAGGTCTCGGCATCCTTCCCTTTCGAATCAAAAGATTCAGCGCCGACGTGAAGGTTCCTCAACTTGGGTGGAACGAAGTTCGGCCTCTCGTGGGATCCGAAGCGGGCGAAATCGAAAACACACCCTATACAACTGGCGAGGCATACTTCGCCAACTCGTTCCGCCTCGAAGACAAACCAGAGAATTGGGGCGTCGCCGAAACGGTCTACGGGGGAAAATTCTTCAGCAGCATTTGGCGTGGCCGTACGTTGGCATGTCAATTTCATCCCGAACTTTCAGGACAATGGGGCCAGCAGGTTTTAAAGAATTGGATCGGCGGCACATCATGTTGAAATCAAGAATCATCCCCTGTCTCGATGTGAATAACGGACGTGTCGTCAAAGGCGTTAAGTTTCAAAACCTGCGCGACGCGGGTGATCCGGTTGAGCTTTCGTTTCATTACGAGGATCAAGGTGCCGACGAACTCGTGTTGCTCGACGTCACCGCGACCCGACAAGAGCGAATTGCGATGCTCGAAACCGTTGAAAAAGTTCGACAAAAACTTGGGATTCCGTTAACCGTCGGGGGCGGCATCGGTTCGATTGAAGATGCCGGTCGCCTGTTGAACGCGGGAGCCGACAAAGTCAGCATCAACTCAGCGGCGGTGCGAAATCCTGATCTCATTCAAGCGATGGCCGAGCGATTTGGTGCCCAGTGCACCGTCGTCGCAATCGACGCGAAAATGACTGATGGAGTTTTTCAAGTCCTTACCCGCAGTGGAACCACAGCCGAATCATTAGACGCTGTCCAATGGTCAGCGCGTGCAGAACAGCTTGGAGCGGGTGAAATTTTGCTGACGAGTTTTGACCGTGACGGCACGCGCAGTGGATACGACTTACCAATGCTCGACGCGGTTACATCGGCATGCGGACTGCCTGTTATTGCCTCGGGTGGTGCGGATTCGGTCGAGCACATGGTCGAAGCTTTTGAACATGGAGCCCACGCAGTTTTGGCGGCTTCCATTTTTCACGACGGAAACATGACGGTCGCGGAAGTCAAACAAGCACTTACAAAACACGGAATCAATGTTCGTGCCTGATTGTAATTCAGTTGTTCTCAACTGATTTGAATAAGACATTACGCCAGTTCCACCTTGCCAGTTCCAATTGAATCCGTGACTTAGGCCGACCAAGCAATAACCACTATGATCATTCCAACCATTCGCTTTTCAGCAGACGCAGACACAGAACAGCTTGTCGAACAACTCAAACACTGGAGTCTGTTTGGAAAAGTTGCACTTAAAGGTGTTGCTGCAGACCAGGCTGCTAATTTGGAATTCGTAATCAAGCGTGTTGGTGGATTCGCTGACTTGTTAATCGAATTTGAACAACCAAACGAGCAAGACGCTTTGGCGGTCCTGAACGCAGGTGCGACGAGCATTCTTTGCCAGCACGCCATTTCAGATTTCGAAGCGATTCCTGAAGAGCGAATTGTCTTTTTTAAGAATGATGACTCACTTGATGAAGCCATTCCGAAAGATCACGTTTTGGTTTTGGCGGAGCCATCGGCCGACAGGATCGCGGAACTTGAGATGGCTCGCGTCGACTGTTTGGTCGACATTGATTCGCTGACGCCGAAATTGGTAACGGAGTTCTTCAAAACAGTTTTGGTTACTGATCGTTCAGACGGGCTTTGGTCAACTGTGATCGTAGATCCAATGGGCGTGGCTTTGGGACTGGCCTACTCCAATGAAGAAAGTCTTTTTCATGCCATTGAAAATCGCGTTGGAACCTATTGGTCACGTTCAAGAGATGGACTGTGGATCAAAGGCGAGACGAGCGGCGCGACTCAGCACTTGCTGGGAATTCGGATGGACTGTGATCGCGATTGCCTGCGATTCCAAGTCACTCAAGACTCACCAGGATTCTGCCATCGCAACACCCATACGTGTTTTGGTGAAGAACGAACGATTCAATCGGTGATCGAACGACTGGCTCAACGAATCAATGACTCGGACACCAAGTCCTTCACGCGAAAGTTGGCTGACGATCCGGCGATGCTCGAAAAGAAACTTCTCGAAGAAGCCAAAGAGCTTTCCGATGCAAGTCAGACAGATGACAAGCACGAAATCGCTTGGGAAGCCGCCGACGTCTTATATTTTTCATTAGTCGCCATGTTAAAAAATGGCGTCTCCTATGATCAAGTTCACGCGGAGTTGGCCCGAAGAATGAACCGCGTTGTTCGAAGAGACCCAGGAATCAAAAGTTAAAACTTGTCATCCGCAAGAAAAACCAAATCGCACAACCCAGTGAATTCAAGCATGCGTTTTAAAATCATCGAAGCCAAGTCTTTCGAGCCGGCGAAACTCGACAAAACGATTGACGATGCAACGTTTACCGGTGCTCAAGCCATCGTCGACAACGTCCGTGAAAACGGCGAGCCAGCGATTCGTGAATTCGCAAAACAGTTCAACGAGCGAACTGCTGAGGAACCGCTTTTGATTGATCGCGCAACGATGGATGCTGCGATTGACCGAATTGAAAATTCGGACGTTGAGCTATTGAAACGAGTCGCCAATCGGATTCGCGTTTTCGCCGAGTCTCAACTTGGATGCTTATCAAATTTAGAGACACCGGTTCCAGGTGGCATCGCCGGGCACACGGTCGAACCAATCGAGAGAGTCGGCTGCTACGCGCCCGCAGGAAATTTTGCACTGCCATCGACTGTGCTAATGACCGTGGTTCCAGCCAAAGTTGCTGGCTGCCAAACAATCACTTTGGCGACGCCCAATCCTTCGGACTTGATGTTGGCGACTGCGGCGATCGCGGGAGCGGATCAAGTCTTGGCCATCGGCGGCGCTCACGCCATCGCTACATTGGCTTATGGATTCGATGACTTAAGACGTTGCGATTTAATCGTTGGACCTGGTAACCGCTGGGTTACAGCCGCAAAAAAGATCGTAAGTGGAGATTGCGGAATCGACATGCTGGCCGGGCCATCGGAATTGGTTTTAGTGACTGACGAATCAGCGAATCCGGAAACCATTGCGGCGGACTTACTTGCTCAAGCAGAACACGATACCGATGCGAGACCGTTTTTGATTACGGTCGACCGAGCAATTGCGGAATCTGTCATAGATGAACTTGAAAAACAACTTGGGGAACTTCCAACGGCTTCGATCGCCGAAGTTTCATTGGGGAATGGAGCTGCGATTGTTGCTGACTCGATGGAAGAAGCAATCGAGATCTGCAACGCACTTGCACCTGAGCATCTCGAATTACATTGCCAAGATTCAGAGTCGGTCGCAAAACAAATCGTGAATGCAGGTTGCATTTTTATTGGCTCTCAATCAGCGGAAGTCTTTGGCGACTACGGAGTCGGTCCGAATCACACTTTGCCAACTGGTGGTACCGCACGGTGGAGCGCCGGGTTGAACGTGTTCACCTACGTACGCGTGCGAACTTTTTTGCGACTTGACCAGGCGCCGAATTCTTTAGTCGAAGACACCGCGCGACTGGCGGAGCTAGAGGGTTTGATTGGTCATCAACGTGCAAGTTTGAAACGACTAAAGTAGACCGTTAGCTTGATCGCATCGCCGTTCGTAGTAACCCGATTCATCGGGTTGGCCGTGCTCCCAAAGTTTGAGCTAGTTCACAATCCGCCGAGCCAAGCACAGATTGCAAGTTACGTCGGGAACTTACTTCGAAATGCTGGCTGCGCGAAACAGCGGTTCATTCATCCGTTCGACCGCATAAATGCGATCACTACGAACGGCGCTTGAAAAATCCGCACGGCTTTTAAAAACTCGAACCGCGTTTGAAAAACGGTGAAAACGTGGAACTTCTGAAGTAATCTCAGGTATTCTCAAATAAGTCTGCGACGTTTTAGGACGGGTTCGTTATCTCAATAGACGACCGTTCACGCTGGTAGTTGCTCGCTTGAACGCCACATTTCACAGGTAAACACGATGTCGATACCGTTCGGCACTGAGCGAAAACCGGACACTGAAGGTGCTTTCGAATTAACCGAGAGTTTCTGCGATCGAATTGCGCCACAAGCAACGCGATACGCGATGTCAATCGTTAGAGTTTGGGCTGACGCGGAAGAGGTGGTTCAAGACGCCTTCTGTCGACTGCTGGATTCGGATCGTTGTACTCAGCATTCACATCAAACACTGAGCGAACCCAAAGCGATTTTGTTTACGACGGTCAGAAACCTTTCAATTGATCGCTTGCGAAAAAATGGAAGACGCCGATTTGAAGCGATTGACGTAAGTGAAATTGTAACCGCGAAAAGCACGAGTGAATCCCGACTTCAAAAACTTGAAAATGGGATCCAAGAAATTTTGAAGGACTTGCCTTCGCAATGGTCAGATGCAATTCAACTGAAAGTTAATGGCGGATTGAAATACGAAGAAATCGCCAAAGTTTTAAACGCGACACACGCACAAGTTCGGACTTGGATTTACAGAGCCAGAAAGCAGCTTGAAGAGGACTTGAACAAAAAGGGCCTTTTGGAGCGCACGACTAATGAATAACAATTTTAACCATTGCGAGCCATTCGAAATCTTGATCAGTGCGATGATTGACGATGAGATTTCGACAAGCGAAAGCCACGAACTTGAATTGCATTTGACAAATTGCAAGTCGTGTCAGTCTCGCGTTGCTGCCTTTCACCACGTCAACAATTCTCTGAATTTGCTTTCGATCGGGAATGATGAAAATTCGCACTGGCGTCGCGATGCAGCGATAGACAAGCCCACGCTCGCCAATTCTTTGAGTAGCTCAGCAATCAAGAGTCCGTTCTCGATCTGGCGTTTGATACCACTTGCCGCAGCGGCGACGCTATTGGTTTGCTTGGCGATTGCGGCTTGGCCGAATCCAAAACCTGCAAACGCCAATCAAATTTCACCGGAAGAATTTGTCGAACCGATGAAAGAGATTCACTTGCTCAACCTGCAAAAACAACGCGACCAAGAGTTGATGCTACGAACTTTGGGCATGGATCTTCGCTCGTTAAAGTTGGAACTCAACGAACTTGAGCCCGGCTCCGCCGAACGTGTGAAGTTTGCCGAACAGATTGACGCGATGATTGAAAAAGTTCGAACGTTTGAGTAGTCGCTAATTAAAAACATTTTCGAAGATGCGAAACCTTTTTTAACCAATAACCAAATTTCCAATTCAGGGGAATATAAATGAGGCTTTTAATACCGCTGACGATCATGGTTAGCATGTTGATGTTTTACGGCGGCCAGTCTGTCGTTTCTGGCCAAGAAAATGAACGTGCCGAGCGTGAACTGGCAGAAGAGCTCGCAATCGAGCAACGATTGATGGACGATCTCAAGGCACTCAAAGCCGAAGAGTCGAAAATTGTAGAGCTTCAAGCGAAACAAAAAGCAAAACTCAAGGCTCGACGAGATGCTCTCAAGACGCGTTCAGATAAAGAGAAAGCTGCGAAGGACAAAGCTCGTTCCAAAAATTCGAAACGGAAGAAGTCCGATGACTCTGGCGTTAACGGCACCATCACCATCAATGGTAAGAAGATCGAATTTGATGGGAAAGATGTTGAGAAATGGATGAATGAACACGGCCAAGAACTCGAATCTTGGGCCGAGAAGCACGCCAGCGAGTGGGAGAATTGGGCCGAGAAATTTGAATCTCACATGGAGAACTGGGCCGAAGGACAGGAAGAACATTGGGAAAAATGGGCTGACCAATATTCAGAACGCTGGGAAGCTTGGGGTGAAAAACTTGAGTCGGGCGAGATTGATCACGATGAGATCGCTGGTTTGGTCGAACAAAATCTCGAAATGCTCAGTGACATTCCGCTTGGTGATTTGATCGAAGGGGCGTTGAAAGAGGGCCTGGGAGAACTTGAGAATGCTCCTTGGGAAAGCCTCGGAGAATTGCATGAGCTGGTTGGCGGATCGGTTGAACATGCACTTGAGGCAATGGAGCACGAGGTTGCATCGGCTTTGGAGACAGAGCTTAAAGGAAAGCTTTCGAATCTCAATACCGCAGATTTGAAGTCGGCCATTGGAAAACTTCAATCTTCGATCAAATCGAAACAGAAGAAATCAGGTGTGGATGTCAGTAGCAAACTGGCAGAAGTCAAAGAGCTTTTGAAACAAAATGGCCTCGATGAAAATCAACGAGACCAAATTGCCCAGCGTGTTGAACGTGAATTACAACGTGCAATGGAACTTGAGAAGAGGGCGGAAGCCAAATCAAAATTGGCGAATGAGAATGCTCGAACTCAGCATGCTCGAGCCTTAGAGCTTTCGAGTCAAGCCAGAAAAGAGGCGATGAAAGCGGCACTGGCTCAACAGCAGCGAGCTATCGAAATGCAGAAAGCGGCAACGGAGAATGCCATGGCACAAAAGGCTCGCAAGGAATCGCAAGAATACAAGAAGCTTGCGTCAATGAAAAAGTCGCTGGAGAAACAGTACGCTGAACTCAAGCAACACAAAGAAGAACTTGAAAGCAAGGAATCTGAAATCGACAAAATGCGTCGGGAGATCCGTGAGCTTCGAAAAGAAGTCGAGCGAATGAAAAAAGATGATTAGATGATTAGATGATTGGCCGGGGAACCGGCCTTACATCCTATTGTCTGAAATTGCTTAAGTAAATCTGCTCAACTGATGATTCTCAGGCGGCGGATTGAGACGGTTGGCTAACCGAACTTTTGGTTGGCCAACCTATTTTTTTAGCTTGAAAACCGAGTTATGGATTTTCCCTTGAAGTCGCTTACCCGATTTCGTCTTAATCGAGTAATTGATTTCCATCCCCCACGTTGGCTTCAGTTCTGGCAGAATCAGTTTCACCGTTTGTTCATCGGCTGAAACCGTCGCAACATCGACTTCCAATCGCTGTTCGTTGAAATGCTTCGAACCGTAGTTTTTCGTTCGCTTCAAATCCCAAGTGTTGATCGAATAGTTTGAAACGTCTGAAGCACTTTCACCGTCAACCAAACCACTGAACTTAATTTCGATTCCATCCTGAGTCGCACTCAGCCCAACTGGCAAGTGCACGGGCTTGCCGGTGTAACGAATTCGATAGAGTCCGCCCGGCTGTTGCTGGCTACCTGCCCACGCGAACATACCACAGCAATAAAGCTGACCATCGGTGGGGTGGAATCGGCCACGCATCACGCCGGTTGGAAATTGTGGCAGTGGAAACTCGCACATCCCGCCTTGCATCTGACCGTCGACCTCTTCATGTGGCACGACGTAGATCTTTCCATAACCGTAAGAAAAATTTAACAACGAACCGTTGAGCGGTCCCCATTTTTCAGAATCCACCCACAACAACTCTGATGGCGAACGATCAAATTCGTTGGTGATCCAGCAAAGCGGATCCGACATTGCCGAATCTGATTCGTCCGTTACATCGTGATAGCCAAACATGTTTCCATAAAACTCACCGGGCCGCACCCAGTTGATTCGGTTCTTTGGATTCCAATGTCCTTCTTGATCGGTCACAACAAACGAACCATCAGGATTCAAGCAAACACCGTTGGCCGCTCGAAATCCATTCGCCAAAATTTCAGTTGAAGATCCATCGGGCGACACTTTCAAAAGCGTCCCATGATGCGGAACGACCGCCGTTTTCGCATGACGCGCCGATTTTGCGTAATAAAAATTTCCCTCGGTATCGGTTTGCAAACCCATCGCAAACTCATGAAAGTGCTCGGTCACTTGATGATCGCTGTTGAAATTTTCGTACCAATCGGCTTCGTAGTCGCCGTTGAGGTCGTGCAGAATCACGATCTGATCGCGGCAGGTCACATAGATTTTTTCGTTCTGAATTTTGACGCCCAGCGGTTGAAAAAGTCCCGCTGCAATTCGCTGCCACGTCAACGTGTCGTTGCTTTCATTGTTGCCTGTAACGTCATCAAGCTTGAATCCAGTCACACGCCAAACCGAGCCATCCCAAGCCGACACAATTGCTGTGTCGCCATCAGGAAAAAAGTCGAGCCCTGTTAGTCGAAGCTGGCAATTCCATGGGTTAACGACTGGCCGTTCAAATACGTCGACTGCAAATGGACCTTCGTCATTCCCACGAAGAATTTTGGAGGTGATTTTCTCAGGGTAGCTTGGCGGGCCGCCCATCGTGTACGAAGACAAATCAACAGGCCGAAGCAAAGGTTGGATTTCGTTGGCGACGGCATGGGCCTGCTCAATGTTCTCGATGGGGCTATGAGCGATCACCAACTCTTTGGGTTCACCCGCAGGAATCACGATCCGCAAATTTCCATCGAGATTGGTCCACTGAACGGTTTCATCGGAACAGTCAACCAACAAGCCTTTCTTCTTCGGCGACACGCCTCCCGATCCTGATACGACGCCTGTTAGTTCGTCATCACCGCTCGATTCTGGAACCTCGCTGCCACGTTGAGAAGTCCAAGTCCCAACCAATCCGACTTGCCGGATGGCCCCAGATTCGGCGACTTCTTTGGCTAAAATCTGCCGTTGATAAAAGCGGATCTCGCCGATGGTTCCGTGAAAAAAACTTGGGTCGGGAAAGTTGCCATTGGTGAAACCGATTCTGGCGACGGATTTGGTGAGTCTTTTCTTTGGCCCAAGTTTTCCTCCGCCTGATGGCTTGCCATCAACAAAGAAGCTGACTTGTTGCGTCTTCCGGTTCCAACTAACGACAACGTTATGCCACTTGCCATCGTTGACTTTTTTGTTTGCCTGAACCGCTCCAACCCAACCAATATCCAGCGTTGGTCGACCACCTCGGAGAAAAAGGCTTATTCCTTGAGGCACCCATTCATCTTGTGGTTGTGTCTTGGCGAAAATCGTGCCGTTCTTCTTGGTTTTGATTCGAGCGTAAATTGAATAATCTTCGTCGACTATTTCGAAACGATTGCCGGCTGCAAACTCAACAAAACGATCGCCGTTTAATTCCAAACCAGTTCGTTCGAGGCTAGTGTCTTCGTCCTTTTCCTCGTCAACATTTGATTCGGGAAGGAAAAGCATACCCTTCTCAAAATCAACCTTGGAATCGACTTGAGCGACTTGCAAGACAATCTCACAATCACGCTTGCCAATGTTAAGCGTTCGCGTGTAGACCGGAATGGAATTTGCAAACCCTAGTCCTGGGCTCTCGAGAACCTCCACGTCACCAACTCGATACTTAACAATCGATTGTTTTCCAAAACGATACATGCCAAGGTAGCGTGCCCAATCATCGGGAAGCGGACCGTAGTGTTTGCCATCGCGACCAATGACTCGATCGTCGTTAAACGAGTGATCCAACTCGCCGCTTGTTTGCTTGGTTGGTCGACCAACTCCCGGTGCGGTGACGTTCTTAAAATGAATCTCACCCGCCACACTTGGATGACGTCCGTGCGTTCCGTTGAAGTGAATGCCTTCGTAATCAATAAAGCTGCCTGACCAGGCACCGGCCACGCGCATCGTATCGTGTTCGTACATCATCCAATGACTTCCAGACTCAACCCCACCTGGACCATCATCCAATCGAACCGCGATTCCTTTTTGCGCGATATTGGTGCCATCGTCTGAGACTTCGATTGTGTTGAACAAACTGTGTCCATAGTCCATCATCGTCCAAGGCCGCGAAACAACTGGCTTGGGTCCGCGGGTGTCGCCTTTGGGTAGAGTTGCCAGATAGGCGTCGGTAACAGCAAACAACTCGCTTTGGTTTTTTGGCTTGAGAAAATGCTCACGGATGTAGTGAATGACTTCGTACTTCTGCTGTGGCACCATCCAACGTTGAGGAATCATCATCCCAAAACCATGTGTCAACGTTTGATACATGCGATACGGTTCGTTTCCATTTTTGAACTTTTCAGAGTCAAATCGCAGCGACGTTGGCATCGAACCTTCTGCGTAATCGCCGTCTTTGTTCAGCGTCCCATGGCAACTGGCGCATCGCAGTCGGTAAGTTTCAGCACCGCGCTCGAATGAAGCTTGATCCAGCCCTTTAATCAATCCTGCATGGTCGATGTGCGATTCGTACTCAGGTAGCGGCGCCAACACGGCCAAACCGGCTGGTTTTAATTCCGCAGCCAGCCCTGCTCCGTTGATTGCGATGGCGTCCAAGTAACTGATTAAGTCAAGAAATTGTTGACGATTAGCCAATTGGTTGGCCAGTTTTTCCGGCATCGTTGAAGTTTTTGTTTTTGCCCTGGCGTCGATTGTTTCTTTTGGGATTCGAAGTGGTTTTTCTGGTTGCTCGATTTGATCGATCAACAAGTGCGTTGCCGTCTCCTCGACGACAATTCCTGAAAGCTGCCTGCCGTCATCAAGCAAAATCTTGGCGGTTTCAAATCCCTCCTTAATTTTTGCCGAAGGTTGTAGTATCGATTCGACAAGATGCGAAACGTCAACGCTTCTCTTCTCAGCAAGATCAGGGCCAAGCTGTCGACCGTTGGCTTGTGCTTCGTGACAGCGGGCACAATTCATATTTGGTTGATAAAAAGCGATTGCTCCACGCGTTGGATCACCGAACTTTCGAGCATCGGTCGCGAGCTGCACAAGCGATTCTTCGCCTAATTTTGATGACAATGAATCTGATTGTTGGGCGTTTGCATGACTAGCGAGGACAACTGCAAGGAACAAACCCGCCAAGGTCAATAGACTTCTGAGTTTCAAGAGAACTCCTTCTTAGCTTGAACACAAACCTTGAAATACAAAACAGACGCGAATGACAAGCATAGTCTAATTTTCGAATCGAGGTTGTGTATCAATCTATAAGTGACGATTGATGTCGTTGGTGTTTCGCAAGAGAAACGGACACTCCCTTGAATCAACAAGATCTGGCGAAACAATTCACTCTATAGTAGTGCGCGTTTTGACCACGGAGTGATCAACGACTATTGATAGAGGAGACTTGAGAAGACGAGCAAAACGCGTCCGAACTATTGTCAGTTCTGTTTTGGAAGTGGAGTCAGCGATGTTGTCTAGTTCAACGGATCGTCAATTGGATCCAGCCCGAGTTCTTCAATGGGTCGCGACAAAATATCGACATCACGAGCGGGCAAATTTTCCGCATCATCCACCGACCCATCATAGGGTTGGACATAAATTCGATTCTCTCGAACGTCGACGACTTTGATTGGATCGCCGGCTTCGACCGCAAATCCATCGCTGATCGCGTCGTATTTTTCGCCATTGATCAACACGGTTCCGCTGGGAAGCATTTTGGTTTTGGCGATGCCGAGCTGACCTTCGAGATCGGACTTTCGTTTGTAATGGGAGCTGTTGGGCAGCACGTCCTCGGACTTGATGTCTTTAAGTAAGATTCGTCTGCCCAAAGGTGTGTGGGGCCAGACCTTAACCATGCCGTAAAACAAAAGTGGTAGCGAGACTACGGTAAGAAACAAAATCAACGCACCTGTTTGCAGCCTGTTGATGAACCCAACGATGATCGCCGCGAGGATCAGACCGCCGGCGACGAATCCCAGAATGCCGGCCGAAGGAACAAACAATTCCAACACGACAACAAACAGACCGATCACCAAAAGTAATAGTGCCCAATAAAACATGCAGCGACTCGGTAGATTAATTGCAAACTGACGCTGACATGATACGCACCGACGGTCAATTATTCCAGCAAGCCAGCCTTGCCAATTTCAACGTCCGCAGAGTTTAGTTAAGAATCAATCCCAAAACGAATCAATCCCAAAACCAAGAGGTGATGATTCGACAGTGAGCCGAAGGCGTTAGCCTCGGGCCAGAACAACCAGCAAAACATGCCACTCGTTGAGTTGGCCCGAGGCTAGCGCCTACGATTCACACCCTCTCAATTTGTATAAGCGTTTTTTCAGTAAAAAAAGTCCACTTATCGGCTTGGTAACTCTCGGCAAGAGTCACCCACTTAGTTCGTCTAAACAGATTCGACGTTCCAGCCATTTTTAGAGCGACCTTGCGTTACTCAATAGTCCTAGTCAACCAACTCAACAGTTTGCACCTGGCGACCGTTGTCGCAACAATAGCTTTGACCAAGAACTCTCTAAAAATCTACTCGACAACGGCAGGCATTCATGAATCGGCTAAAGAACCTAACCACTCTCCTGTGCGTAACACTGTTTGCCTTGATCTCCACGGCCAGCGTCAACGGTCAAAATCAAAAGTTTCATTCTGCGGCGCCCGAAAGCAGTTGGATCTACTCGTATTGGAATTACACCCACGTCAATGACGCGAACAGCAAGAACAATTCGGAACGCCTACTTTCTGAACCCGACGTTCAAGCCTTCGTCAACGATATGATCAAAAGGGTTGGCCTGATCGCTCCCGCAATGATGCTCGATCAACCCGAAGCCAAACAGAAGCTGATGCGTTCACTTGGTCCCAAGATCGCGGACATACTGTTCAAAGGAAGCGGAAGCTTTTTTCTTGAAGACGTTGAGTTCGATGCGAAACAAGGCCCAACAAACATCCAAGCCATGTTGATGCTGGATGCCGGTGCTGAAACCAATACGCTGGTAGAAGACATTTCTCAGTTGATGACTTTGAACAACTTGGAACCTACCAAAGTCGAACTTTCCGGCCGGCCATTCGTCAAGTTTAAGGTGTTGGACGAACCGAGTTTGGAAGTCGTGATCGGCGCTGTCGATGGCACGCTCATGGTCGCTTCCGGCGAGAAGACTGTTTCGGAAACACTCCAGCGAATTGCGAACTCGCAAAAGCCAGCTTGGCTATCGAATTTCAAGACGCACAAAAACGTTGCTAGGTTCACGAACTTCAGCTACTTCAATGTTGGTGATGTGCTTGAAAGTTTCGCGCCCGCTATGGACCAACAAACCATGCTCGCGATTGGCTGGCTTGGATTGGGAAATGTAGATTCAATCGAGACTTGTACTGGATTTTCTGACGAGCAAGCAGTTAGTCGAATGTTTATTCGAACGGATGGCGATCCTGAAGGACTTCTTGATTTGTCAGCTTCATCTGGATTGTCACTAGATAATTTGAAAGCGATTCCCAAAGACTCGTTGTTCGCGATGGGTGTTTCGCTGGATGCAAAACGCTTGTTCAGCTTTGTTCAATCCGCCAGCCGACAACTGGGCAGTAGAAATGATCTCATTCATTTGCTTAATGAAGTCAAACGTGAAACTGAAATAGATTTGAGCGAAGAAATCGAAAACTTCGACGATACATGGACACTTCATAATGGCGCGTCTGACGGCTGGCTTTCAGGACTTGTCGCTACCGCAAACGTTAAATCTGGACAACAACTTTCGGCTGCGATAGACCAGGTAATCAAAAAGATCATTATCGAGACCGAGGGCAGGCGATACGCCCCGAGATTCTCTAAACGAAAGTTTGGACCCGATGAAATCTATTCGGTTTCATCTTCTGAATTCCCAATATTTCAACCGAGCTGGTCAATTTCAGGAGACCAAATTTATGTTGGGCTGTTCCCCCAATCAGTTGAGACAGCGTTAAGGCCTGACAAATACGAAACTCTGGTAGACCAGTCATTGTTTGACAAAATGTCAAAATCATTCACGGGCGCTACTGAGTCCAGGCTGATCGGATTTGGCTACGGCGACACCGAGACGCAATTTCCGATTTCATATCCGTACGTTCAAATTGCGATGAATATGACTGAGCAATTGGTGCGAGAGATCAACTTGCCGGGCGCATACAATGCTGCTTCCAAACAGGCATTGGAAGAACTTGCAAAGGGAATTCGATTGCCCGCCGCCCGTTCAATTCACAAGCATCTAGGGCCATCCTACTTAATGGCTCGTCGGACCAACAATGGAATCGAAATTGAGTCTTCCCAAACGATTCCATCTTTGGATCCAGGGTTTATTGCCCCGGTAGCTGTCGGGGTTTTGTTGCCTGCAGTTCAACAAACAAGAGATGCCGCTCGAAGTGTCGTATCAAAAAACAACTTAAGACAACTTGCACTTGCAGCACATAATTTTGAAAGTGCCCATCAAGCTTTTCCTGCTGGCTATTCAATCAACGAGAAAGAAGAAAAGCTCTTGAGCTGGCGCGTCCATATCTTGCCGTTCTTGGAGCAAAACCATCTTTACGAGCAATTCAAACTCGACGAGCCATGGGATAGTCCGCACAACAAACAGTTAATCGAAAAAATGCCAGAGACCTTTCGCTCACCAGTCAGCAATGCGGCGTCAGGCAAGACTGTCTATCGGTGCATCAGTGGCGACATGCAAAACGGTGGGATTCTTTTGGCTCCCAAGCGACCAAATTCCGCGTCAGGCGCAATTGGATTTGGGCAAATCAGAGATGGAAGCTCCAACACGATTCTCTTGGTAGAAACGAATGATTCCTTAGCACAGGAATGGACGAAACCCGATGAAGGACTCGACTATAAAGAGGTTGACACCAAAGGCATTTTTGGAGCCTACCCCAAGGGCACAAATGTCGCGATGGCTGATGGTGCTGTTCACCTTCTCCTTGATTCCGTGCCCGTAAAAACAATTAGCCAATTGATGCAGCGAAACGATGGTTCCATCGTCAGAAATGACGAGGTTTTTCAATCAAACAATCGACGTCGGAGAAATCGTCGTCGCCCCATTGAGACGCCAGTTGATCCATTTTTTGTGATCGATAATGGATCAATCGAATTGAGTGTAGATAACATGCTGAATGACGATGACAAAAAAGAATTGGCACAACTTAAAGAGTTGCAATCGCTTCGTGAGATCACCTTAGCGATGCACAACTTCCAATCAGCCCATCGTGCATTCCCTTCGGCTTATACGACCGATGATCAGGGCAAACCTCTCTTGAGCTGGCGGGTACATATTCTACCGTTTCTCAATGAGCACGAACTGTATAATCAATTCAACTTGCGAGAGCCTTGGGATAGCGAACAGAACAAGCCCTTGTTGAGTAAGATGCCTGAGATCTACAACTTTGCGGAGGGCAAAGTTCCGATAGGAACGACAACGGTTCTTGCTAACGGCGGGCCTAGTGGAATCGTATCGAAACCGCCTGCCGATGGTCCCCGATCAAATATGTCCATTGGTTTTGGCGGCATCACTGACGGTTCAGCCAATACGCTTCTAATGTTGACTGCTCCCGATAACATGGCTGTTGAATGGACAAAGCCAACGGAGTTCGTTCCCAATTCGGCAATCATCAAATCGTTATCGACTCGAAAGACGAATGCCGCGTTCTCTGATGGAAGCGCAAAGCAAATTCGAAAAGGCATCTCGTTGGAACTCTTCGAAGCGATTCTGACTCGAAATGGTGGCGAAGTTTTCAGTCACGCAGATTTAAAGTAACGTCAATTGTCTTTGCAGTTGGTCGCGTACAAAAAGACGCTTGTAAATCGTTGAATGACTGAACTGTTCGTGATCCTCGTCGGACAAAATCAATTTAGTCGAATTCGTTTAATTGAAATCGGTCTAATTGACTAGAGGACATTT
>CAYMFZ010000016.1:0-8357 GCA_964389585.1 uncultured Pirellulaceae bacterium
GTACCAGGATTCGACTTTTCGAATACTGTCCGTCAAAAAGAAGGTGATGTCGTAGCTGTTCCCGGCAAAATCGAGACGTAAAACGTGCGTGTTGATTTTCGTGACTTTAACTTCAGGTCCCAAATGCAAAAAACCGCTGATCTGGTTTTTCGATTCGCCTGGAGATATCGCGTCGTCACTTTCTAATCGATCAACACAATACAAAAATTGATTGGGCTGAATTCCAAGCAAACGCCAGGTCTTTGAAATTCCTAACCTGCGATAAGCGTTATGAGAAGCGGTGGCCCAACTGAAATCGCCTTCAACTCCTTCTGCAATGTCATTGGGCCAACCACGATATCCCATCCTGAATTTTGACCAGACATCAAATTGGTTTTGATCATCGACACAAACGACGTTGTGCGCGAGTGAAGAACGGCAATACCACCTCATTTCATCGTCTTCATAGTTGTAGATTCCACCGTCAACTAACCATCGCACTCCGGCAATGCTCGATTCCATCGTAAGTAAATCACAATGTGCATGAGCCGGTAATGTATCTGCTCCGGCCTGACCGCGATCAAAAATCAGGTAATCACCTTGGTTGCGATGGATCCAATAGTCACCAACACGAGGTGATGGTTTTTCTGTTTGCGTATCATTCTCTGCGATTTCCAAGTTAGCTTCTTCGGCAAGTTGTCCAATGCAATCAACGCTGGGAGCTTCTCCAAAACACGAATCGCCAAGCAAAGGGATCTCGCCATCCGGGTGAACGATGTCGATGAGAAAGCCAAACATTTTTTGGGAAGCACTTTCCAAGATCCGCGCTAGCTTCGGATCGTAAGGCTTGCACGCGATCAACATTTCCAAAAAGTTACCCAAGATTTGGCAGTGATACATTGGGCAACGTTCGAAATGTTCGCCATGCGATAAAACTTGTTCGTCTATTTGAGCGGGTAGAATCTGGTGGACTTGTTGAACCCAACGATTGGAATGTGAAGTGTCAAAGAAGCTGCCGGCAAGTGACAAAGCACGAATGTTTTCCAACAGGTGGTTGCCTCTCAATTCCCATTCCAAGTTTTCGGATAAATGCTGAGCCTGGAGATGAGCGCTTTGTTGCATCCGTTCTCGTAATTCAACACTCAAGCCATCGAGCGTCAGCAGACAAAACCAAACAGGCAGACGACGCGAAATGCAGTAGGGATGCCAAGCGTCAATGTGGGTTTTTTGGTTGTTGATACGATTTGCGTCCAACCAGGAAACGATCGTTTTCTCGATCAAGCTCAGATTCAGTTTTCGTTCTTGAGTTTCGTCAGCATTGGGATCGCAAGCCAATGGCAAGAGATACTCGTGGTAGTGCAATTGAAATTGCCAAAGCAGCGACTTCTCCTTTGTCTGCTCGGACTGCGAATCCATTCGCCAATTGAGTGGTTGCCATTGATTGAGAACTTCAACGCCACCTCGTCCCAACTGCCGCCGAACGGAATCAGGTTGTCGATAAGAAGTACAGCTTCGAATTTTTCTGATTCTGTCGAACGGAAAAGCGTCTCGAAACGCTAATTCCAAGGGCTCAGAAGGCGGAGGAGTTTTCGGCGGAAATCCAATTCGCTTGGTCGCGACCGAAATGGCACGGCGGGCGAGTTGTGACTTGCTGTAGTACTTGAAGATGTTCCAAGCTCGCCAAAACGTAACACCTTTTCGCAACTCAGAAGATGCGTGAACGCTTGCCGCGCGGGCGACGAGATCAGAAGAGGCCTGCGATTGTTTTTCGCGGTCGCTCAAGCGGTTGATTCTGTCGGCTGATGGGTGACAGGACGACGGTCGGCGACGGCTTCGAGGATTTCGAAGTATTTTCGAGCCAAGCGATCTCGTGTGTAGTTTGCAGCAACAAAAGGCCTTCCGGCTTCGCCAAGCCGTTGGGTCAGTTCCGGATCGTCGGCGAGCTTGCAAACAGCTTTGGCAAGCCCGTCAGCATCGCCCGGATCCAGGTCCAGTCCTGCTCCGCTGCTGTTAACGATTTCCCGTGCCTCTCCATCTACACCCATTAAAATTGGTCGAGCCATCGCCATTGCCTCGAACATTTTAGAAGGAATAACGGTCGTAAACAGTTCGCAATTTTTTAGATGAATCAGCAAAGCATTGGAGCTGGCAAGCACGGTTCCCATTTGATTTTTTGGAAGCCTTCCCGTGAACACGATCAGGTCATCCAAATTCAACGATTTAGCTTTTGCTTGAAGTTCACTTTTGTTGGCGCCTCCGCCCACAAGACAAAACTTGACATCGTCTCGCCCTTCTTGCTTCAAGATCTTCGCGGCCTCAATCACGACATCGAGTCCATGCGCCATTCCAATCGTGCCAACGTAAGAACAAACAAACTTGTTATGGAGGTCCCATTGCGTGAGAAATTGATCGTCCGCAGGCACTGGCGTAAACTTTTTCAAATCGACGCCATTGGTTACGATCGAAATGTTCTTGAAGTTAGGCACCCGTTTCAAAATTGCTTCTTTGTAACCATTGCCTACGGCGACAATGTGTGTCGCGCTTTGGTACATCAGTTTTTCGAAGACTTCGAGCATCCGAATCGTGAGTCCTTTTTTCATCGCCCCGACTGCGACAATTGACTCTGGCCAAATATCTCGAATCTCCAAAACGAATGGCGTCCATTTTAAAATCGAAGCAATTGTTCCTGTCCAACCACAAAAGAATTGAGGGCTGGTTGCGATCACAAGATCTGGGCGTCTGCAAAAAAAGATGAATGCGAAAATCGCTGAAATGAAGTATGAAAGGTAATTCAAAATTCGGTGGAAAGCCCCGGCGTTAGCGGCGATGTATGTTCCGACGCGGATGACGTGAATCCCGTCTACATCTTCCTGCTGTGGCCAAAGTCTATTTTTGTAACCTTCGTAAACAACTCCGTTTGGCACGTTGGGAGCGCACGTGATCACAGTTACCTTAGCGCCTGCAGCAGTCCAACGAACGCAATGATCGTACGTTCGCGATGCGGGCGCGTTTCCTTCGGGAGGAAAGTAATGTGTAAAGAAAACGATTCTCATCTAGTTAGCGCTTGGTGCCAAATGGGGAACACAATCCGATATATAGCCAAGACTGCCGAATTATACAACACTATTCGACTTCTATGCCAAATTGCTCAACGTACAAAAACGTAAGCTTGGTCGATTCAAATACACTTTACGCCAATTGATCTTGCACCAATTTGGCGACATCAAGTGTCACTCTTGAGACTTCTATCAATTCATCGGTGGAAATGGGTGGGAGGCTGCCTTTGGAAATCGAATCGACAAAAGCCGCAAGCTCATTTGCATGGCCTTTGTCTTGACTTCGCGTCTTCAGTTTACCACGACCGCCTATCTCGCGGGTAACCCGAAAGTTGTCACACACGATAACTTTGCCAGACCCAAATACCTCAATTCGTTCCTTTGGAAAACTCTTGTTCCCATTGGCAAGGTAGTGAATGGACGCAATTGAATCGTTAGCAAATTTTAGCTGAATCGTGACGCAATCTCCCAGGCTGCCTTCGCCACCACCCATCGGGACTGCGTGAACAGACACAATGGGAGCATCGGCTAGAAAACGAGCAAGGTCGATAAAGTGACAGGCTTCACCGATAATGCGTCCCCCGCCGACCTTAAGATCTTGTGTCCAATGGTCTGCGGGAATCGCTCCTGCGTTAACGGTGATGATAATCGCTTTGGCAGATTGAAAACCGGTCAGCCATTTCTTGGTTTCGACCATATGAGGTGAAAACCTTCGATTAAAACCGACCATTAAGCAACGGTCGGGGTTTTTAGCCAGAGCCTGCTGGACGTTTTCGAGTTCATCAAACGTCATTGCAAGCGGCTTTTCCACGAACACATGTTTTTGATTCTCTAACGCATCACAAACCATTGAAGCGTGACTATTGTGCGGCGTCGTAATAAATACCGCGTCAATTTCGGGATCAACAAAGACAGCATCTGAGTCGCTGGATATTGTTTGAAAGCCAAATTTTTTGCCCGCGTAAGCAGCCGAGACACCTGAGCTACTGACGATCGTCTTTTTGAAGATTCCAGATTTGGGAAGCAGCGGAAGCAGCATTCTCGTCGTGAATTCTCCGGCACCAATAAAAGCGATTCCGAGATCGCCCTTTTTTCCGGCGACGGGTGTCGAGCCTACCGAAAGTTGGCGATCGGTTTTTCTGTTCGCCTCTTCAGGTTTTGAAATTGGCGAATCGTACTCGAGCAAAATCCCCATGGCCCCCGATTCGCTGACAGCTTTGTACCCATCAAGCGCATTGTCAAATTTGAATCGGTGCGTGATCAACGGCTTAACATGAATTTTTCCATCAGACATGAGTTGAAGCACGGCTTCAAAGTTTCGTTGCTCGGTCCAACGAACGAACCCAATCGGATAATCAAGTCCGCCTTGTTCGTAGCTACCTTCGTAACGACCGGGCCCATAGGAACATGAGACTTGAAACGAAAGTTCCTTCTCATAGAAATCCGCACGTTGCAAATTCAAACCAATCACGCCGACCAAAACGATTCGGCCCCGTTTACGGCACATCGTGGCGGCCTGATGCACGAGTTCGTCGCTCTTGGTTGAAGCCGTGATCAAGACCGCATCGACACCTGCGCCGCCCGACCATTCCTCCGCGGCTTTGATAGGGTCTTGTCCCGATCCCAAATTTACTGTCTCTGCACCAAACTGTTGAGCGAGTTTGAGTTTGGTTTCGTCAAAGTCGATCCCAAGGACTTGGCAACCGTGAGCACGAAGCATCTGCACCGTCAGCAGTCCAATCAGCCCAAGTCCGCTGACAACGACCTTTTCACCCAGCGTTGGTTGCAGCAAGCGAATTCCCTGCAACCCAATTGCGGAGACGACCGTGAAAGCAGCTTGCTCATCCGAAACACCATCTGGGATTTTCGCGGTCAAGTTCTTAGGAACCGAAACCATTTCTGCATGAGGACCGTTGCTGACAACTCGGTCACCCGCGGAATAGCCGCTTGTGGAATCGGCTTCGACGACCGTGCCAACGTGACAATAGCCCAGCGTGATTGGAGTGCCCAATTTTGCTTTCACGGCATCAAGCGTTGTCCAGAGTCCGTCCGTCTTGATTTTTTGCAGCACCTGTTTGACTTTGTCGGGCTGCGATCTGGCTTTGGCGAGCCAGCCACCCTTGCCGAAGTCGATCAACATCTTTTCAGTGCCGAGCGAAACCAGCGTCCTCGTTGTTTGGATCAAGACGGAGCCGCTTCCGCGTCGAGGGCACGGCACTTCGGCCAATATCGTTTCGCCGTTGCCAAGGTTTTGAAGAATCTGTTTCATGGTTGAATTAGGCTGTCAAATTTTTCGGCATTAGGTGGCCGGGTTGGATTTTTGTTGAAGCGATTTCTTTTGATGCCATCTCTTTTTGAGCATCAAACATGGTTTTTCGACAATGATCCATGAAAGATAGGCCAACACGTAGCTTGCGACGATCGCGATCACCAGATACTCGTATCGTCCAACGAGATCGCATGAAAGAAGCGCGTTAATGACAATCATGTGATAAATATAGACGCCGTATGAAATATCGTTGCCAGCCAGAGTGCGATCCGAAACCGATCGAAACGAAAATGCTCCAGCCATCGCGGCTCCTGCCACCGTCAATGCAAACAAAGGAAACGTCTTGTTGTAGCCGGAGTGAATTCCAGACATCTGAGCAACAACGATAAATAGCAGATGCAGGCCAAGCCAGTAGAAAACTTTTCCTTCGAACATCCATCGCATTGACTCAAAATTCCTTTGAAGCCAAACGCCCAGGATAAAAAGCCAAAAATGAGGAAACATCGAACACTGAATGAGCTTGAACCAAGTCTCTTCGTGCATCGCGGCAGGCAATCGAAAAAAGATCTGGGCGACCAAGACGAAAACAGCAAAGGCAATGACGAGCCGAAGATTGGAAAACTTAGACTTCGCGATTCCCAGCAATCCATAAATGATTGGTAGCCCAACATAGAATTGGAGCTCTACCGGAATCGTCCACAGGCTGCCGTTCAAAGCACCCACGCCGTAAGGCCGAAGAAAATCTGGATTATAAAACTGGAAAAACGTAAGTTGCGCCACGAACCACGCCGCCACTTTTATCGGGTCGGCATCCAAAATCAAACGAGGTGCAAAAATCAAAACTGAAACGACTGAGACCGCGAAACAAACCCACAGCGCGGGGAAAATTCGCAACGCTCGATTAACCCAATAGTCTTTCTGAGTCTTTGAACGCTCGTACGATGCCGACACCAGGAATCCGCTGATCACAAAAAAGATCGGGACACCGGGAAAGTAATCAAGCCATCTGATAACCAGGGACGCGGACGAATTGTCTGGGGTGATGTGATGCAATCCATGAACAATTACGACTTGGGTCGCAGCAAGCAAACGAATTAAGTCGAAGTTGTTTGGGCGCACTGTTTAAGTTTGGCGTAAGCGAAATTTGTCGACGTCATTTGTCCACCACTGTAAATCAGGGTGACGGAAGTTGGATCTCGGCGATCTGTCTTTTTTCTTCGGGGCTTGGGTAGCTGATCAAGACGGCACGGTATTTCCCTTTGAAAACAAAGAAGCTTCCCGCCGCCGCACCGATAATTGAGAACTCTTTGACTAGATCTTTAATGTCTTGTAGGCTTCCAGCGCCGCCGAGAACGGTCATTGGAAGGTTGACTGCGTCGCGCATTTTTTCGGCGAGCGCCATGTCGTATCCATCCATCATTCCATCGTGGTCGATCGAATTGATCACAATTTCCCCTGCTCCGCGGCTTTCAAATTCACGAGCCAGATCAAACGGATCACGTTTGGTGTTTTTCTTTGCGTTGTTCACGAAAACAGAATAGCGTCCGAACATTTGTTTCTTGACGTCCAAAACAGCCACCACGCTTTGTTGCCCAATTCGTTTGGAGATGGAATCGACCAGCGAAGGGTCATTGATGATGGCGGAGCTTAAGGCGACTTTCTCAACGCCGGAACTCACGATTTGCTGAGCCTGATCTGCGTTCTTGATTCCGCCGCCGTAACAAAGTGGCATTCGGCATTCAGCGGCCAAGTTTTCGATCAAGTCGAAATCAGGTTCGACATTGTTCACACTCGCATCGATGTCAACCACGATCAGTTCGTCGACTTCTTTTTCATTGAAGATCTTGACGGCATTGATTGGGTCGCCAACATATTTTGGGTCTTTGAATTTTGTTGTCTTGACCAGCCCTTTGTTATGAACAAGTAGGCAGGGAATGACTCGTGAGCGTAGCAAGTTTTAAATTCCAGCAAAATTTTTAAAAACGGAAATGCCATTGGAGTGACTTTTTTCCGGGTGAAACTGAAAGCCAAAAATGTTATTCGAATAAACTGCCGAAGGAAATTCACCACCGTAATTGGAAGTCGCCAAAATGTCGCCCGAATTCTCACAATGGAAACGATACGAATGAAGAAAGTAGAATCCCTTTTCCTTGTCGACATCTTTCAACACGGCGTGATCGACTTGAGGTTCGATTGTGTTCCAGCCCATGTGCGGCAGCGCAGGTTTTTGCGTTAGGTGCTGAGTGTCGATCTTTTTGACTTGACCCTTAATCCAGCTCAGTCCATCGCAGGATCCCTCTTCGCTGAACTCAGCCATCATCTGCATTCCAACGCACACGCCAATGACGGGAGTTCGGTTTTCCAAGACCAGACGATTGGCTTCGTCAAACATTCCCGATTCGCGAAATAGTTTCATCGATTGATCGAACGCACCGACGCCTGGCAAAACCAATTTGGTCGCGCCATCGAGATCTGATTTGGTTTCTGCGATCTCACAAGCGATATTTAAACGCTTGAAGATATTGGAAATCGCTTTCACGTTGCCCGAGCCGTAGGCAATGATCTTGATCATCGCATCGTCCTTTTCTCCATGCCCAGCATTTGCATGACTCTTGTTCCGATTTTGTAGGTCCAAATTTGATTCTTGTAGTCCAAGTAACCCTTGTTTGGCCCGTCAAAATATCCTTGAAGTTCTTCAACCGAGATTCCGAGCTTCGTTGCAATATATTCGAAATCGTGATGAATCATCTCGGGATCGTACGCCGGCGTTTTTAGTTTTTCGATGGCGTCATCACGTTCCATCTGGTCGGTCAAAATCAAGCTGGAAAATTGAACCCGACGCTTGTCGATTCCAAATTTTTTCGGCTGCCAATACGCTTCATAAAATTTGGTGAACCGGGATTCAAAGTGTTTTTGCGGATACGTTTGCCAGCCGTATTTGTCCATCAGCAACTGGACAGCTTCCGTCTTGATATAGGGCACATAGTCGAGCGGTGTTACAACTCGAATGCCTTTGATGTATCTGTAAAAAATCTTGTGACGCAGGATGTTCG
>CAYMFZ010000016.1:8367-25825 GCA_964389585.1 uncultured Pirellulaceae bacterium
GCAGGAGCTCCCGCGCTTCGTCAGCGGAAAGTTCTTCAGCGGTCGTGTGCCAAACTTTTTGTGAATGTCCTTTAACTGTCGAAGATCGCTCGCGTGGTAGTGCCACTCAAGTGGGTTCTTGACGCATTCGGTTGAATAGTTGGCGCCCGTCAGGATGTACTTGATTTTGTGCTTGAAAGCGAAGTTGTACATCGTTGCGAAGAAGGCATGATCTTGCGGCGTGTCGATGTGTCCAACGCCTGACTTGAAAAACGCCAGTTGGAGATCCTTCATCTCTTCCCAGTCGATGACTTCGGTGTAGAGATCAAGTCCCAACTCATCGACGAGTCGTTCGATATTGTTGACCGCCTCTTGGGAATTCCAGCCAGCGTCAACGTGAAAGACGAGTGGTCGAAGCCCAAGTTTTTCTTTGGCGACGTAGGTCAGATAAGAGCTATCGATTCCGCCACTCATTCCCATGATGCAATCGAAGTCTTTGCCCTGCCCTTCCTTCTTGATTTGCTCGACGGTTTCCTGAAGCTTGTTCCAGCCGCGCTCATCGGTGTGCCAGTTTGGTCGAATGTTTTTGTTGAAACCGTTGCAATGATCGCAAACGCCTTGCTCATCAAACGTGATCATGGAATCGGTTGTATCCATGACGCAGTTGGTGCAAATTTGATATTCTCGAGCCATTATCTTATTGAAAGCCTGTTACGCTGGTGGTTTGGCAAAATTTTGTTTTGATTTTCAGGTCGTTATCGAAGCGTTGGTTTTAGTCAGATACCTGCAAGCCGCGATCCTGTGCGATGCTGATGATATTCGACTTCAATTCTTCCACTTCGTTGGTGTACGAGTAAACGCCGAGGGGTAAGTTTTGCATGTTCTTCCCCCAAGTCTCTAAATCGTTTGGTGTGATTTGTTGAATCGCGGTGGATGCTTTTTCGACGTCGACTTCCTCGACAATCATACCAATCTCATATTTTTCAACATCAACCGCATCCTGACAGCCGGACCGCGTGAATGTTGGCTTTTGAAAAAGGCAGCTTTGGTAGAACCGGTTGGGTCGGGCCCATTTCAAGTTCCAATCGTCTTCGCGGATCGGCGGGTAGCAGACCCAGACCATATCGACGCTATTGTAGAGAGATGGCAAGTCGTCAGGTGACTTATATTCTCCCCGATATTCAATGTTGGCGTGTTGTTCTACCAGCTTGGGAATCTCCAACATTGGATCCATTGGCAAGCCGGCCAGCACGATCTCGATCTTGCCTGGTATGTTGACGGCAAGTGATTCAAGGACGTCCCACGACCATTTGTCGCGCAACAATCCATAGTAGCCAATTCGAAATGGGCGATCAACAAACGGCTGACCGGCGGGTGTGCTGACGCCATTCGATTGAACTTCGTTGACGAATGCGTTTTCAAGTTTGTTTTCGATGACCAAGCCTGGCGTGGAAGTCTTGAGCCATTGGCGATAGTAAATGTTGTAAAAGCTGGGCGCCGTCACCACGATCAATTTGCAAGCGCCGATTGCCCATTTCTCAATCGTCCTGGCAATTTTTCCTTTGATGCCATCGGCTGTAAGGACTTCACGAACATCACCAACTTCAACAATGACCGGTCGCTTCAAACCAACGCCTGATACAAGTGACATCAGCGCCATGTCTTGTCCGGAGGCATAAACGATCTGATTGCGCTTCATGGCGCGACGAAGTTTTAGAAACACAGACGGCAATTTTAAGAGACGTTTGAAGTATTGCCCATGCGAAATTTTGCCAAGTGTTTCAACCGGACAATCTGGAAGACGCCCCGAATGATAATCTCGCTCGAACGCCGCAGCCTCGACCTCAAAACCAGCTTGCTTCAGCATCGCAATTCGTTTGGAATCACGAGGATGTCCAAGCAATTGAAGAACGCTGAGAATTTTCAGAGGTGGCATATCTAGAGGAAGCTTAGGTTCTTTGGTGTCGGGTTTGTTGGGTCGGCTTAGACGAAGCGAAATGAATCAAGAAGCTGGTCAGAAATTTGAAGTTCGTTCGTTGGAAGGTTCATCGTTTTTCGAATTCCGCTTGTCCAAACACGATTGAAATTGGCAGTCGTATTGAAATTCGAAAACGCCTTGGCAAGCTTTGTTGGTAGATAATTTTCGGCCAATGTTAACGCTTGTTCGATGCCTTCGGACAGATTGGTCGGATTTGATGTGTCACAAGAAACCCCTGCTCCCAAAATATCGCAGGCCCATTTTGCCCAACCATGGTCGGTCGCGACTAGTGGTCGATTCCAAGCAACCGCGCGACAAACGACGCCAGACGGTCTTTCGGTTCGACGGTAAGGAACAGCGACAACATCCGCAGCGATCATCGACTCTTGAAACTCATGTTCAGTCAGGTATCTATTCCAAGCGATAATTCGATCGTCATTGAGTTGATTGTAAATCTTCTCAACTGAATCCGACATTGGTCCGCCCAGCAACAGAATTGCATCTCGGTCTTTCAGCTCGCAAAACGCATGAAGCAAAACATCAACGCCTTTTGTTTCATTTTGATTGCCCACAGAAACAACGATTCTCTTATCAGTAGGCAAGCCTAGAAATTCGCGCGCGGTTGTTTTGTCCAATGTTCGCGGTGTGGGAACGGGGTCTGGGCAAAGCACGACTGAATTCGAACACGATGCCCAAGCCAACGGGTCCAGCAGCAAGATTCGACTCCAAGGACCCGACTTCATTGCCATCCACTCAACCCATTTCCTTCTTCGACGACTTTTCGAAACTCCCGGCGTCAAATGTTCGCATCTCATCAAGAGGGCATCGATCGGAGCCAAACGTTTCGTCCTTCGACGCTTGAAAAATGACTGACAGGAAAAAACGGCACCGATTCCGTCGGCAGTCGGAAGCAGAATATAATCGGCATCAACTTGTTCAGCTTGTTCCCACATGGCGTTGGCCGCCGCGCGACAAAAATCGAATCCTTGTTTGTCTGTGGCAAGTGGAAAAAAGTGGGTTTGGATTGAACGGTCGTTGTTGGGGAAATAAGAATCGATGGCACCCGTTTGAGCGAGTGCTTCAGGAAAACAAACTGTCGTTTGTGTATCAGCAATTTCACTTACTGCTTCTGCAACCAATCGCGCGTACGGTATGTAGTGTCCCGTCGCAGAAACGTTGTATTCGAAAACAAGAACTTTCATCTATTCAATGCGACCCAAGCATCCTTTTGCGGCGATCGGGACGAATAGTTTTTGACGATTGTTGAGTTGAAGCTTCGCAATTGAATGTGAGTTTTAAACTTTTCACCAAAACTACTGTGGAACCAACCGACTGTTGTGCTGCTCCGCCGCTCGTTTGTTTTGGCGAAAAAAGTATTGTGACAATGATCGTTTTCTCGCCACGTATTTTGCACTGTGGCTTTCGAGGTGACCAATTGCAATCGCCAGGAACAAAAGATCTGGCCAAGTAAATAAGGATCCTTGCTTCAACGAAATAATTGTGCTGAACAAGAACAAACCGATTAAGGCAACGACTTCACGTCGCATTTCCGGGTAGTATTCCAGCTTTCGAATCAACGAATAAGATCGTCTGATCGCGCTTCCATAAATGAACAAATAGAGAGACGCACCAACGATTCCCAATTCGCCCAAGACTTCTCCTGGAAGGTTGTGAACGTAAAATCCGGACGTCGCAAAACCACTCGCCGCGCCCAAACCAAACAGCCACGTCTGTGGCGGACTATCCATCCATCTCGCAAGTAAGTTCTGCGCCATGTCGAAACGTCCCTCGAAATCGGAACGGATTTTGGCTTCACCCCAGCGGTTAATGTCACCCAGATCGAAGTAACTGAACAAAAGGAAAAGGCCGATGCTTAGAGATGCAAATCCTGCGATTGTGAAAAACAAACCCTTGAAACGAGTCGCTTGGTTTGCCAATGGGTAACAAACCAGACATACAAAACCCATCGCGATCAATTGACCACGAGACTGAGTTCGATAGGCGACGTAGCAAGCCATCGTAAAAGCAACGAATTGAATTAGAAGCAGCAGTTTGTTTTTTGGAACGAGGATAACCGCAAGGATTCCGGTGTAAGCCGCCAGTGTAGACAACGCGAGGGATGGTGAATCCCAGCGAAGGACACCGTTCTCGTTGGAAGGCGCTGCAAGGCGAACGCCACGACCTTCCCATTGAACGAAAAACACAAACAGAAATACCAAAGGGACTCCCATTACCAACATCGTCCAAATCCCGGTTCGAATTCCTTTTTGCTCCATCGATAAAACCGGAGCGACAAACAAAAACAAAACGAAGTATGGAATGGCGCCGTAATAGTGTTCGCTAAACTCCCGAGGCGCAAGCGTCCAAAGCTGACTCGTAAAAGCCAATCCGACGAGCAAAAGGCTGGCGACATGGATCCGGTCAATTTTCAGCTTGTCCAGATTCTTAAACAGCCAAACCGCAGCCGAGAGTAACGCAACGACGCCAACGCCCATGTTGACGAGCGTTCCATGTTTCAAGAAAGTCGCATCCTGGGTTTGGAGAAACTGCTCCAATCCAAACATTGCCATCACAAGTCCGATTGCCACTCCCGGTCGACGAAACGAAAGTATCAGCGAACTGACGATGACTAACGTAAATAATCCTTGCCAAATAATCTTTACACCCCGTTGTCTTTAAAAGCCGTTCTTACGATTGAGAAAAGACTCAATCGTTTTGCCAAATCTGCGAATCCGTTGCAGATTGACTTGTGCATGTTAGCGAATCTCAATTGCATGAGTCGATTGAGATCTCTCCCAATTGAATCGAAAAAGTAATTTGGTGCGGGTCTGAGTCATCTAAGTGGTTTAGGTCGTTTTGAATGGGCCGAATAAATAGATCATTTCGCCGGTTTCATTTCACCAAGTAAGCCTGTTTTATCCACAGGGCGTCAGTCTGGAGAGCCCGACCATGTTCGTCATGAAAACATGGATAGATGTTGTGCAAGACGAACCCAAGCTCTTCCGTGAGCGTCTTGTGCAGCGAGCAAAAATCAGCCTGACCTTCATACATCGCCGCGATCTGTGCCTCGCTGTAAAAGGCGATCAGTTGGTTTCGAAACGTCTCCATGCCTCCAGCCAACAACAATCCTTCAGCGCCTTGAACATCGCTTTTGATAATTAGATTCTGATTAGGCGCGTGTTTTTGAGACCATTCATCCAGACGCATCGTGTCAATCGTTTGTTGACCCAAGTGCTTTGTCTGTTCCGAAAGTGCAGCCGTGTTGCCAGAGTCATTGTCCAACAAAGAATTGGTTTGCTCGTTAGCATTGCAATGAATGGTCGCTTGGCCAGATTCGTTGGACAACGCCAGATTATGAAGTGTTACAAGCTCATTCGAATCAAATCGTTTTTTCAGTCGTGCGTAGGACTCGGAAGTTGGCTCAAATCCGTGAATCGGCAGTGAAGCGAATTCGAGCATTCTCGCGATCGTTCCTCCGATGTGGCTTCCAATGTCCAGAATGGCATCGGGCGACGTTCGATTGACTAGCTTTTCCAAATCCGCAAACGCATCCGGAACATCGAGTGTTCGCTTGATTCGCCTGACGACGGATCGTTGCATTCCTCTCGTGATCGAATTGGAAGTTAACAGTTTGTGAAGTTGTTGAATCATAGTTGAGCGTTAGTTTCTATTGAATTTGCAATAGTGATCGATACAAATCAAGGTACCGTTCTGCTTGTAAGCTCAGCGGAAATTCGGCTTTTGCTTTACGTCGAGATTCATCACACAGTTTTGGGTTGTTGGTTTCGCTCACGCAAAATTGAATTCCTTCGGCAAGCTGTTTGCAATCGAAAGCTGGTGCAAGGAAGCCAGTTTTCTTGTGATCGATCATGTCAGGCATTCCACCAATTTGAAATGCGACAACGGGTGTTCCGCAAGCCAACGATTCGATAACCGTATTTGGCAAGTTGTCTTGGCGAGATGGGGCGACAAACACATCGGCGGCAGAATAGATGTTTGCCAAAGTCTCGTCATTGTTCACGAGTCCAAGCGATTGACCTGGTGTCTTCATTCCCATCTGCTCGTAAGGCTGGGGAGATCCGAAAACGGCGAGGAAAATGTTGGGCTCGTTCAAAGCGACCAACTGCCGCTCGGCTTCAACCAATAGATCGAATCCCTTTCGAGAATCACGGGTCGAACTAACCGCGCCGAACAAGACGATTTTCTTGTCCGTTGGGAGCTTCAATTTTTTTCGGGCTTCACGCTTCTCGACAGGACGGAACGCTTCAAGGTCCAGCCCGTACGGAATGACATCGATCTGATGACTCTTGAGGATTGAACTATTCCGAGAGCATTCTGCCAGCCAATTGCTGGGGCAAACGATCAACGGTTTGAATCGCGAATGAATCTCTTTTTTCGATTTCCAAGTCCGATGGCTTAGGTCGTTTTCTCCGGATTTTTTAAGCTGCGGGCAATTGCCGCACGAGTCAACATAACGTCCGCATTCTTCATCATAAAAGCATCCACCAGTAAACGCTTCCATGTCGTGAAAAGTCCAGACGACGGGCGGTTTGATTTTGACCAAATCCTTAAAAGGAATGTAGCCGCTACCTAGCCAATGAAGATTCACAA
Organism: uncultured Pirellulaceae bacterium; assembly: GCA_964389585.1. Lineage (GTDB taxonomy): Bacteria > Planctomycetota > Planctomycetia > Pirellulales > Pirellulaceae > Mariniblastus. The sequence goes on from CAYMFZ010000016.1 coordinate 14,936, forward strand.
CATCGGGAGCAAGCTGATTGATTCGCTGAACCGTCGGGCTGGGTAGAACATCTATATTCCACATGTGATTCGGCGCAACACGCTTTCGAGCGATGGATGCCGCACGACTAGCAACGTCGGCGCGAATTTGTTGCCACGCATTTTTCATCGAGTAGATGTTTGGATCGTTGCTAGACTTTTTTCGCACAAGCACTTTTGAATCGCAACCACTTAGGCACAACCCATCATGCAATCGAAGCGCTGCACGATTGGCACCACCCAGTTCAGAATTCAGGACGTGAAGAACTTGCATCAAATGAACGAAAGTCGAATCAGGATAGACGGTTGATTATGGGCGGTTTTCATAAACGCACGCCGTAAATGTTTAAACGGTTATCCATTCCGTAAGTCACGTTTCGTTGGATAAAAGGTTGCGGTGACGAAAAATCAGGTTGGACGTGAACGTGAAATCCAGCATCCGTGAGTATCGAAAACAGTTCGGCGATCGTCTGTTTCTCATTAGGAAACGAGTGGTACTCGACGAAAATGTTCTTCACGTTTTTAAGTGCGTCACGACAATCGCGAAGCACTCTTGTCTCTGCTCCCTCGATGTCGATCTTCAGCAAGTCAACCGTTTGGCTTTCGAGGTAAGGTCTCAATTTGACCGTCGGGACATCCACCGTATTCGTGGTTGCGCCAGTCGTTACCGCGCTGCCAGAGTCGGCTCCATCGCAATGAAACTGAAGCGTTGTTTCTTCATCCCAAACGGCGTTCCTGAGTAACTCAACATCATCAAACGATTTTACGTTGTGTTGCAGGACTTCAAAAATTTTCGGATCCGCCTCGAAGGCAATAATCTTTGAGTTGGGATAATTGGTTTTCCAAAAAACGGTTGCCAATCCAATGTTTGCTCCACAATCAAGAATCAATGGGTTCAGGCTGGTTGTATCGAAGTGATAAATGCCAGCTTCAAAAATTGCTTTGAACGCAGAGATGCAAGACTTTGAATCGCAATATTTTATGACATGGTCTTTTAAGAGCTTGTTCGTCTCCCCAATTTCGTAACGAGGCAATCGTGAGATCCGACGTTTTTCCAGAAACACGCGACGAAACGAAGGTGAAAACACGAGCTTGTTCGTGATTGGAATGATGGATTTGATTCGGTCTATCGCCATGCCGCTTACTCTTGCCGTTTCAGTTTCTTTTTGACGAGCCTATAAATTTTCCGTATGGCTTCGAGTCGCCGAATGCGAAAGTGATTTCTCGCAACGAACGCATCCGCTGTTTTGTTCTGCACCATCGCCTCAGCGTGCGTCAATGGAAATTCCAATTGGGACGCGATAGGAAGTTTTCGCTTCGAATTGGTCGTGTGCGTCGCATCGTCACCAAACCCTATGTTCTCAACTAGATTCACTTGGGGAGTGGCGGTAAGCAGTTTGTTTTTCCACATCGCATAGGTCCAGCGAAACGCCCATGAGTCCAATTCGCGTCGCGTTGTTTTTCCAAACTGCTCAATCCAATACTGATGCTCGCCGGATATCGATGCGAAATTTGAAAGCGTCTGATTCAAATCCGCTTCTGTGGCAGCGATCTGCGTCTCGTAAAACTGCCAACGGTCACGCCAAGTCGCCCAGCCCCAACAGTGTGGAAATTTCGAATAGTAGTAACTCGCATTTCCGCGCTGGTTCCCTCTTTGAAAGTTGTTGCCCGTGATCACGCCAACCTTTTTCTGGTTAGACAGTTGATCGAGTAGCTCATCACAAAACTGAAAAAAGGATTGATCTGCAACGCAATCGTCTTCCAAAACGATACCTGATTCAACGTTTTCAAAGAACCAAGTGATCGCCCCACTGACTGCATTCTGACATCCCAAGTTCTCGTCACGAAAAAGCGTTTTAACCTCGCAGTCCCAGTCAACTTGAGTCGCAACTCTGCGTGTTTGTTCACACGCTTCCAGTTCACCCGGCCGGTCGGCGCGAGGTCCATCACCAGCAACGAACAGTTGCGTTGGTTGGGCTCGACGAATCGACTCAAGTGCCTTTTCGGCAACGTCGGGACGATTAAAAACTAAAAAGAGAACTGGTTTCATTTATCGCGCAATGTGACGTAGGCTTCCAGCCTGCGATTCGTAGAGTAGAACTCGTTTACCATTCAATCGAATCACGAAATCGGTTTTATTCCATCAACGATCAAAGATGTATATTTCAAAGTCTCGAGTGTATTGCGCGGGTCGTTTTTTCTGCATCGCTTGATGTAACCGTCTTGCTCGTTCCATTCGATCTGTTGAAACTTGCCGTCGCCATCGAAAAATTCAAGAGCCTGAGGTTGGAAGCCCGCTTTTTCGAACATGGCGATCATTGTCTCGACGGTGTAGAGCACTTTATGGTCATGAGCTCCAGCTCCTCTCCCGCCAACACGAACGTCTTCAATGTAATCAGGGTCGGGCGAGTTGCCGTCAGGAACTGCAATTCGCAAGCGTCCGCCTGGTTTCAGAAACTCGAAACAATGGTTGGCTGCAATTTGACCGTCCGCAGCCGTTAAGTGCTCCCAGACGTGCTCTGCCAAAAAGCACTCTCGCGAATTGGGATCCCAATACGCACTAAAGTCATTTCGGTCGGTAATGTTGACTTCGAAAATTTCACAACTCGCCCACCCAGGCTGCTTGGTACGACCAGCGCCGATAATGACTCTTTCCGCCTGCTTCAGGGTTCCCCGATTCGCAGCTTGACGTAAAAGCTGTTTGAGTCGACCCGGTAACAATCTGCGAACAAATTTTGTGATCATGTCAGCTTAACTCTGTCGTTGCCAAATGGTCGTACGCGTAAAAAAAGTGACGTAGGGTGAAGGTCCTGGAAAATCGAACATCTTAAACTCTGTTGGGTCTACACTTTCCATTTCTGGATGGTATGACGCCCGGTCGGTATTATCCCATAACACATAGCCACCCGATCGAACTTTTTTCAAGGCATGGTGGAAACATGAAGGTCGACACCGTCCATCAACAAGTATCACATCGAAAGTTTGGTCTTCGAATTCGTCAATCGAGCGGGCGTAAGCTTCGAAACTTGCGTCCAAAAACTTTGGGTCAGAAGATCCATAAAGAGACCAGTCACTGGGATCGTTTGGCTCACGTCCATGGGTAGGTTCAACCAGTTTCGGTTTCCAGTGTTCATTTTCGCCCAGATCTTTTCGGGCTTTTTCAAACCATCCCGCATCATGCTCGACCGAAACGAGATCGAGGCCGATGTCCAACAGAAACGCAGACGAGCCTCCCATGCCCCACTCAAACGCCTTCATTCCGTTCCGAAGGTTGTCTTTCAAAAACGTAGCCGCGCCAAACGTGATCCAAGGAACTCGGTCTTCGAGTGGGCTTTGCCGACTTCGATACTTTTTCAAATCACCAAATTCTCAGAACAGTCATTTTTTTGGGAGGCGAAGACCGTGAAGCTTTTCGAATTTCATTTTCTCGCGATAAAATCTTGCGAGTGAGCCTAAGTACATTGGGAAAACTGCCTTGAAGGAATCGTGTTCGAACTGGTTTAAGTGCGGAGAACGTCTTTTAAGATTGAATAGCTTTTGCCAGGCGCGAACAACCACGATTTAACTTGCAACCAAGCAACATCGGTCAAATCTTTGAAGAAGAAGCTTGAAACAACACCCGCGACGGCAAAGCTGACCACGGTTGCGATTGCAGCACCATGACTTGCGTATGAAGGAATCAAGATTGAATTCATTATGACGTTGACGACCAAACCTGCAGCCGTTGAGAGCATGCTGATCACATGGAGTTTCGCCAAATTTAGATGCTGTCCTCGAGCCGCACCCATGAATACAAAAATCACCCCAAATACGTGCCAACGAAAAACAGAAATCGACTCGGAATAGTCAGGGCCGAACAAGTAGTAAATGATTGTCGGGAAACTAATCAAGGCGATTGCAACGCTGGCGTAAGAAATTAGCGCGTTGACTTCAAAAAATCTTCCTAAGGCATTCAGGTAATTAGACGGACGGTCTTGGAAAGTTCTTGTCAGCCATGGCAGGAAGCTCGTTCCCAGTACGACTGGGATAAAATACCAAACCATCGAAAGGCGAACGGCCACTGAATAGATACCCGCTTCTTCAGTGCCTTGCATTAGTCGCAACATGATCATGTCCACGTTCATGTAGAGTACGACGCTCAAGGCTGAAAGAATTAGCGGCCAGCATTCTTGAATCAAACTCAACAAGATTCGTTTGCTGGGCATTCGAATTGAAGGTATCAGTCCTATACGTTTTGTGATTAAGAAAATGCAGATCGCTGCACAAATCGCGTTCGCCGCCGTGATTGCCGCAAACCAAATCAAACTCATCTCTTGATAGACAAGAATTAGTTTGGTGATCGAGACCGCCATCAAAACAACGTTGGTTGCGACTACTGCAAATTTGTTTAGGTGTTTCGCGCGGAGTACAAGATTGGCCACTTCAAAGCCACTGAAAATTAGTGGCAACGAGTAAATGATTACAACCCACGCTTCCGTGTCGCCCGACAATTCAATCAGCCCGCTGGCAAGGCAAATGACAATGCCCAGAACCGCAACCAAACCAAAAACAATTCGAGCGAAAATGCAGTCCAAAACAGGTCGCCGCGGTCATCTTCCTGCTTAACAAAATCGCGGGTGACGACATTGTCGCTACCCCAAGTGATCAATGGTCGGACCGTCAGTCCAATCGCATTCGCAAAAGCAAGAATTCCAAACAAGCTGGGGCCTAGGTAGCGCGCGACAATCGCTCCAACAATCAACGAATGAAAGATCGCCAGAATTTTGTCCATGGCGAGCCAGGCAAAATTCGATTTGATTTTTGTTCTTATGCCAGAGTTCATAGTGTTCTCCCGCAGAGTCATAGCGGGAGAATCAGTCATCTGATGATTTGAGTTTTACGAAGCTACTCAGATTCAGCTTTGAATCGTCAAGTGTTCGAGTGTTTTACGGAGAGTCGGTAAGGTAAGTGAGAAGCAAATTCGATTATGTGTATCTATTCGTATTTTGTTTATCTAGTGATTCATCAGACCTGACTAGCTGCACCACTGGGTGCCATGCTCACGCTTGTCGTGAGCATGCTTACGGCAAGCGTAAGCATGGCACCGGTTCAGCTTTGACGAACCACTTGTTAGTCATCGTGAGATGTCCGCGATTGCGTCAGTAATTTGGTACTTACTTTAGCCCCGTTAGGCGCGGCAGCATGTAGCCCACGGTGTAAGCCATGGGTTTGAAGATTGTGAAAACACAAAGCCCCGTTAGAGGCGTACGCAATATTTGATTTCAATGCCCAACCGCTGTCGCCCCTGTCGGGGCTCGAGACTAGTATTTTCAATTCGCCCCACGGCTTACACCGTGGGCTACATGCTATCGCCACTATCGTGGCTAAAAACGAAACAAACTTATCATTTCGCAAGCTTTCTAATGCGCCAGAAGGTGTTAACTGTGACGAATACGATCGTTAAAGTTCAATTAATCCTTACTCGGCAAGAGTCATGTCGCCAGCTTCGGTCCAGCGCGACAATTGGCTTGTTCTGCATTTGGTTTTGATCCGAGGCTCAGCAAAGGCATAAACGCCCGTCGCCGGCGAGTTGCTACAGGCGTACTTTCATACCCGCCAAAGGCTCAGGAAGGTTGCTGTTTGTTTGGCTTTAACTCTTAAGAAAGGCTTTGTTGTGTTGCTTCTTTCTGGGCGAGCTCCATGTCGTGATCGATCATCAATTCCGCAAGCTCTTTGCAGCTCGTCTTCGCCGTCCAGCCAAGCTTCTCTTTCGCTTTGGAGGCATCGCCAAGCAACAAGTTGACTTCGGTTGGTCGGAAATATCGCGGGTCGATCTCAACGTACTTGTTCCAATCGAGATCAAGATGTCCAAACGAGTAGTCGAGAAATTGACGAATGGTTTGTGTTTCTCCGGTTGCCAGAACGAAATCATCTGGCTCGCTATGTTGAAGCATTCGCCACATGCCTTCGACGTAGTCCTTGGCATAGCCCCAATCGCGTTTGGCGTCGAGGTTTCCAAGGAACAATTTTTCTTGAAGGCCTAACTTGATACGGGGCGCGGCGCGAGTGATCTTTCGCGTTACAAACGTTTCACCACGACGTGGCGATTCGTGATTGAACAGAATTCCATTGACCGCGAACATGTCATAGGCCTGCCGGTAGTTCACCGTCTGATGAAACGCATAGACTTTGGCACAAGCATATGGGCTTTGCGGTTGAAAGGGAGTCGTCTCCGTTTGCGGCGTTTCGATCACGTCGCCGAACATTTCCGAAGACGAAGCTTGGTAAACTTTCGTTTGCTTTGTCTTGTGCAATTGGCGAGCGGCTTCCAAAACATTGAGCGCACCGATACCGACTGTTTGAACGGTATAAGCTGGAGCGTCAAACGAAACCCGAACATGGCTTTGGGCGCCAAGGTTGTAGATCTCATCTGGCTGAACATCCAAAACCAAGTTTGTCAGATTCTGTCCATCGGTCAAATCGCCGTAGTGCAAGAACAACTGCGCGCCGGTGTCGTGAGGGTCACGATAGATGTGCTCGATACGATCTGTGTTGAAGCTGCTACTGCGACGGACGATGCCGTGGACTTCGTAGCCTTTTTCCAACAACATTTCGGCCAGATAAGATCCGTCTTGGCCCGTGATTCCAGTGATCAGTGCTTTTTTTGACATGCTAATTAAACTTCTAAAATCGTTTCGTTCGGTTGTTAATTGTTTGAGTTGTGTTTAAAAAAAATCACAAGTGATGTGAGCGGTGCTCAACAACTGGCTAAGCTTGTCGCAACTCGCCCAGTTCTGTTTCCTGCAAGAAATCTTGATAAGTCATCTTCAAGCCTTCATCTAAATCTATCTTTGAATTCCAGCCGGTGGAATGCATCAAGGTCATGTCCGTTCGTTTGACGGGCGTGCCGTCAGGTTGTTCGGGATTGGTTTTGATCTCACCCTTGAAGCCAACCACGTCAGCGACTTTTTTGGCAAGTTCCAAAATCGTTACATCCGAGCCAGTTCCGATGTTAACGAGATTTGGCGGATCTGAAAGCGTACATAAATGAATGACGCCATCCGCAAGATCATCGACGTGCAAGAATTCGCGACGAGGGCTGCCGGTTCCCCAGATTGCCACTTCTGATTGGTTTGACTGGGCCGCTTCGTGAAAGCGTCTGATCAGAGCCGGCAGGACGTGCGAGTTTTCAGGATGGTAATTATCTCCAGGCCCATACAAATTGGTTGGCATGGCCGAGTGGAAGAGTGCACCGTATTGCTGACGATAAAACTCACACATTTTTAAGCCAGAGATTTTGGCGAGAGCATAAGCTTCGTTGGTTTTTTCAAGCGGTCCCGTCAGCAACGAATCTTCAGGCATCGGTTGAGGAGCCATCCTCGGATAGATACATGTGCTTCCCAAAAACAAAAACCGTCCAACGTTGTGTTGGTAGGCCGCATGAATTGAGTTCGCAGCCATCATCAAGTTGTTGTAGATGAAGTCGGCTGGATACGTGTTGTTCGCATGAATGCCGCCAACTTTCGCCGCAGCAAATAAAACACAATCTGGTTTCTCGGTTTCAAAGAACGAGTTCACCGCTGACTGATTGCACAGATCGAGTTCACTCCGCGTTCGAACGATCACCTCAGCAACGCCAATTGAATCAAGTGCACGAACTAAGGCTTTACCTACCATGCCCCGATGACCCGCCACGTAGATGCGTTGGCTTTTCAGGGATTCGAATTTGTCGATGTTTGATGTCACGATGAATTAATGTTGAAGTCGTTTAGCCCAATTTGTCGGTAAACCCAACTCAATTCTAATTGACTGATGCTTCAGAGCCCGGCAAACCAAGCCAGTTTGGCTGCTGTTTTTTGGAAAAAGACGGTAGCCACCATGCCGTATTCGCTAGATACCACTTAACAGTCTTCTCCAGCCCATTATCGAAATCTACTGTGGGTTTCCAGTTCAGTTCATTCCCTATTTTGGAAATGTCGGACGCATACCGAAAATCGTGACCAGGTCGGTCGGTGACGAATTCGATTAGGTCTTCGTATTTTGAAACGGGATCTTTTCGCGATTGGAGCTTGGAATTTTCATCAATCGGAAATAGGCGGTCCAGAATTCGACAAACCGATTTTACGACTTCAATATTCGACTTGGCGTTGCCACCACCAACGTTGTAGGTTTCGCCAGGTTTTCCGGCATTCAAAATCCTTATTAACGCTTCGACATGGTCATCAACGTAAATCCAATCTCGTACGTTAGTTCCATTTCCGTAAACCTGAATCGGCATGCCGTGAATCGCTTTGAGTGTCACGTTTGGGATTAGTTTTTCTGGAAACTGAAAAGGACCGTAATTGTTTGAGCAACTGCTTATCAAGACGGGTAGTCCGTAAGTATTTGACCATGCCCGAACCAAGTGGTCCGAGGATGCTTTGGTTGCGGAGTACGGAGAGCGAGGGGCATAGCGAGTTTGTTCATTAAAAGCTGGATCATTGGCCGTGAGTGAACCATAGACTTCGTCTGTTGAAACGTGGTGGAAACGAAAGTTTTTCTGCCCGTCGTCTGGCAATGTTTGCCAATGTAGTTTTGCCGACTCCAACAAGTTGTAGGTCCCAACAATGTTGGTTTGAATGAAGCTTGCCGGCGAGTCAATCGAACGGTCCACGTGTGACTCAGCCGCCAAATTAACAACGACATCAGGCATGTGCTTTTTAAAAGCAAAATCAACCGCGTTCGAATCGGCGATATTAAGTTGTTCGAACTGGTATCTCGCATCGCCTTCTATGTCAGCCAAGGATTCTAAGTTTCCAGCGTAGGACAGATTGTCCACATTGGTTACACAATGGTTTGTGGTTTGAATGATCGCGCGAACCAAATTCGATCCAATAAACCCGGCGCCGCCAGTGATCAAAATGTTCTTGGCCTGAATGTTGATGTTTTTGTCAGTTACGGAATTTGAATCGACGAGATGAATCCTGTTACATCATCCCGTCAGCGCGCACTCCGTCCCTTTGGGTGACACGTACCTACATGGAAATAGATCCAATGACAACGCGTATGTTGGATTCAACGGGCTTTGTTGTCTGAGTCCCAATCTTTGAGCTTCCCCAGCTTAACAGGGTTTCCAAGTTCACAATATGCTGATTGGAACGAAGCAAACTGGTGGTTTGTCAAAGCTCTATTTTAGATTCAGCCGCAGTGCGTTAGCACACGGTTCAATCACGTAAAACCTGACGGTTAGCGCGCGGCGGCTGATTTTCAACACTCTAAACTTTAGAGCTAACAAACAAGCTTCTAGACAAACGCAAATTGGGCAAACAGACCTAGAGCTGCTCTAGAATCGGACGCGAACCGGTTGGAAACTAGGATCGAAATCCAATGGAAAAACCAGGAATGCATGAGCTAGGCTGGTTAAGGACAAAGGGCATTCGGTCGTCTGGTGGCAGCTAGATTTTGACGGGACGGCGAGGATTGGGTTGCTATTGTGCGTCTGGATATCGAAAATGCCGCGCCATGTGCGGTCTTGAAGCCAGCCTACTGCATAGGGAGCTGCAATTATTGATATCCAGCAAATAACCGTGGAGCCAGCAAAGTTGCCCCTTTAAAGTGGCTCGAGCAAACCCTCGTCCATTTCCATGGAAACGCCTTGTTCCAGAAATTGAATGGACAGCAGTAAGCGAGTTTTTCCCTCGCGACGGACAACCGTTCCCTCATAGCGAGCAAATGGACCCGTTTTAACGCGAACGCGATTACCCGGCTCAAGACGAGCTTCGGGGGTTAAGGCGACTCCGGCATCAACGACCTTAAAGATTTGACGAAGGTCATGAACCAGTTGCTCGCGGTCTTCGATCAGGTTGCATCGAGAAATACAATTGGTGGTTAAAGCCTGATAACGATCATCTTCATTTCCCCACATAAAAACATAGTTCGCAAACAATGGAACATACGAAGTTCGCAGTCGACCGTTGGGAGAGCGGTAACGTTTGGGGATAACCGGGCCGTAGTGAGCGATCTTCAAAGCGGCCAGCTTCCGCATTAAATCCTTCTCACGGCGCGACATCGTATAGATGCACCACCATTGCCGCTGCGTGTCGGTCAAAACAGAATCATCATCCAGCAAATCACTGGGATAAATATCGTCTTCTCGTCCGAGGATAGGCATGTTTACTCGGGCTGATGTGACCTAATTCTCTAGTCGCTGACAAGATCCGATCGGACGCAAGCCCAGCAAACCATTACTTTCTTCTTCGACGACAAGTCAATGCGAAAAGAGCAGAACTAAACATCAACAATGATGCTGGTTCAGGAACGGCTGTAAAAGACTGGCCTGGTCCACCAAACGTCAAAGTTGCTCCACTTCCCGTGGGCAGAAAATCGCCTGTGTACGCGAATTCAAGTCGAATTTTGTTTGCGTTTCCTGGCATGATCGTGTTCGGGAAAGACGTGCTAATAGGGTCACCATTCGCGCTCCCTGCACCGTAAATTGTAGCTACAGTGGTATTACCTTCTAGGTAAAGCAGTTTCATTCTCCAATCAGAATCAGCACCTGAGATTGGAAGCAGGAATTGTTGAGGATTACCTCCACTAACCTGAGCAATTGTAGACGCGCCGAAGTCGTACTCGATAAAGCCCCTGAAATCCAATCTCGTTGGGTTACTGTTAAAGACGTAGGAATTGTTAACTGCTTCTATGTTTCCTTCCATTCCAGGACCCAAAGGATTCGTAACGCCAACTGTTACCGTCGCATTTCCATCGCCCACATTCATGGCAGGGCTTCCGGCGCTTCCACCAGGTACCGATGGCGTGGCAAGGCTAGAAAAGTCATCAATTAAAAAATCGCCGAACGTGATTGATTGAGATGCTGCTAGGCAAAACGTCAAAACTAATAGCGGAATAATCTTTCGC
>CAYMFZ010000017.1:0-1631 GCA_964389585.1 uncultured Pirellulaceae bacterium
GCGAATCCCACTACGATGATCGCACGATTTTAGGTTTTGAAATGTCCTCTAGGTAACTTTGGGCGATTATTGACATTGTGTTACGATGTTGTTGCAAGTCGGTCTTATGCCATAGGCTTTCGACCGTTCTTTGCCAAAGATACACATTGCAAGCTTACAAGCTTTAAGAAATTGGTTTGATTGATGCCCATGTCGAAGTCAAAAGATCTCCTTTCCAAAGACGAAATCAACCAACTGATTACGATGCGACTTCAAGGAAGTCGACCCGTCGCATGGGAAGAAGACATCTCCAGGAATACGCTCGACACCGAGCCATTCGAGAACTTGCCCGCGCCGAATCAGTTGCCCGCCACCGAGTTTACTAACCCAAATCGACTGAAGGTCATCGAGCCGCGGCTTGGTGAAGAAAAGCTTGTCGACTTGATCGCACGCGACAACTATCCGATTCCTTGTGCGGTTGATCGCGAAGGATACTCGCCGGGCTACGATGGCGTTTACTGGATGAGCGGCTTGGAAGACTACCTGAAAATCATGGAAGTTGCTGAGCGCTACGGAGTTAAACCGAAATCCGTTTTCGATTTTGGCTGCGCGTCTGGTCGAGTCATTCGTCACTTTGCTGCGCAAACAGATATTCCAGAAATTTGGGGCAGCGACATTAACGCGCGGCACATTCGTTGGCTGTTTGAAAACCTTCCGCACACAGTCAAACCGATTTTCAACCACTGCATTCCAACGCTTCCCATTCGCGACAACTCGGTCGATATCATTTCTGCGTTTTCAGTGTTCACGCATATCGATACATTTGAGACTTGTTGGCTCGCGGAGTTGCGTCGCATCATGAGTGACGACGGGATCGCTTATTTGACGGTTCACAATGAAGATACTTGGGAAGTGATTCGCGATCAGGTCGACAACGAAAAAAACCGGCTTGTTCAGTCGATGTTAAAGATTGATCCAACGGTTCGAGAAAAAATTCAACAACCGATGGCCGACACGCGAACGGTTTATCGGTTTGCCCAATCAGGTCCGTATCGTGCTCAAGTCTTTCATTCGAACAACTACTTGCAGCAGGTTTGGGGGCGATTTTTCAAGATTGAAGAGATCTTGCCCGGACACCACGTCCGCCAAACGGTGTTGGTGCTGAGAAAGAAGTAGCATTCGATTTTCGTATGAAGCAAAGTTTATTGATTTAGCCTTTCACCAAATCCAAAGCGTCAAATGGACGAGTCTCTAAGTCTTCAAGATCAGTTTGCTCCCAATTTAATTTGCTTTGGCTGTGGGCCGGCAAATGAAAAAGGCTTGCAAATCAAAAGCTTCGTTTCGGGTGACAAAGTCATTGCGACTTTCTCCCCGCAAACTCACCACCAGGCTTTCGAAGGAATGATCAATGGCGGAATCATCGGATCGCTTCTCGACTGCCATTTGAATTGGACGGCAGCCTGGCACTTGATGAAGAAGAACGATCAGGATGTGCCGCCCTGCTGTGTCACCGCCAAATATGAGGTCACTTTTGAAGCCCCGACGCCATCGAATCAATCGTTAGACTTGGTCGCGTGGGTGACTGATTCATCGAATCGCAAAGCGGTTGTCGAGGGCACAATTGGATTCGACAAAACTATCACAGCTCGATG
>CAYMFZ010000017.1:1641-24900 GCA_964389585.1 uncultured Pirellulaceae bacterium
GTGTTGGAACTTTCGTGGCCGTTAAACCTGACCACCCTGCGTTCCACCGCTGGTAGGCTATTTGATTGAGGCTCAAGAGTTGAAATCAACGAGCTCAGATCCAATCTTAAGGGCATCAGCATGTCGTCCTGATAGCACCAGAACGAGGAAGCGACGGTATGTGGGTTGAATCAGAGCTAAAACAATTGTGCAGTCAACGCTGAGACTTTAATCCAAGTCCTTAAAACCGGCAAAGCTCGCCCGACTGTAGAGCATCTCGCCGCCAAAGCTGAGTCAAATCCGATTGGTCGGGTCGCCCCGGTTGCACCCGTTCTTTCGACTTTTGAAACCTGACCAACTGGCAACAGATATTTTATTTGTCCGTGTCATCCCGACGAAATACATTCTACGGTCTGCCATGGAACCAATGAAATCGTTCCAACTATGGTTGCAGACTCTATTTCCAATCGGGAACAAGGAAGTTCAAGAGAATGAAATTTCATCAACTATTGATGGTTGCGGTTTTGGCGACGACGGTTCTGTGCGGAAGCGCCGCCGCTGAATATCAGGATAGAATGTTCGGTAACGGGCGATTTCTTCGTCGCCTCAGAGATGACATCACCGGCAATTCGACGCCTAAAAAGCCAACTCCAGTAAAATCATCTGCCAAGCAACCGAAAAGCAAAGCACCAACTCCGATCAGGAAACCTTCTTCGGCGAAGAGTAAAGTTCCAACGCCAATCGTTGGATCTGGAAAAGTGTCGACTTCAAAAACGCGAACAAACAAGTCGCCAGCTTCGCCAATCGCTGGTCCTAGCTCAGCAACGAATCAAGCAAAACGGTCAACGAAAAAGTCGACGATCGGATTCGGAATGCTCTTGGAAACGAGAGGTGAAGCAATCGTTGTGACTCAGGTTGCTTCCAAAGGCAACGCGAGCGACGCAGGAATCAAAGCAGGCGATGTAATTCAAGGCGCGGGTGGCGTCGACTTAACTTCACTTGAAGAATTCAATGAAATTTCCACCATTCTTGGGCAGGGAGATCAGCTTGAATTTAATGTCGGCCGGCGTGGAAAAATGAAGGACATCCTGATTCAATTTGGAACCGCGCCTGATGAAGGGGAGATTGCGAAAACTCCTGCACCGAAAAAGAAAAACGACTACAGCTTTGTACCTCAAGGTGTCGACAAATCTCAAGCAGGACTTCGTTCAGTGATGAAGCAGCCTGCTCAGTTGAATCGACCAAGTTCCATTCAACGACCCAGCCAAAGAAATCAAGTAGATTCCTTCCAGAGCTCCCAGCAGCAACGAATCATCAAGGAACAACAACTAAAGATCCAACAGATGCAGCGAGAGATAAAACGACTTCAGCAAAGATCGCAAGTCGCACCAATGGCAGTGCCAACACCTGCCCAGCGACCTGGAAAAACGATCTTGCAAGGGCCAAGCCTTTCCGGGCCGGGCAATTGAGAAGTTAAAGTTCGACCGCTGGTTTAAATATAGTTTCGTGCAGAATCGTTTGCAGATATCGACCAAGCCCGCTTGGTCGACCACTCAGAGTTAGCGGACCCAATTGGATGACGCTAACGAAAGTGGTGCCTGAGATTTTATTCTCAATCGCAGTCGCAACGGAGTGCACTTCAAACACGGTCGACAACCAAAACGTCGACCGTGTTTTTTTATTGGCAAAGCCAATAACTCATAATTTTACTCTCAAAATGCCAGTCGCATGTCGTCCGTCGAATTCGAAGTGAGACAAAGAAAGACAAGATCAGACGAAGTGAGATAAGGTGAGATAAGGTGAGAAGAGGTGAATGAAGAGAAATGAAGAGAAATGAAGAGAAATGAAGAGAAATGGGATGAATTAGTTAGAGATGAGAACTGAGGCAGTGTGGCATTTCACTCCGTGAAATAGCGCCAAGCCCCTATGCGAAGCGAGGGGTGTTTTAAGAGTAAGAGTAAGAGTAAGAGTAAGAGTAAGAGTAAGAGTAAGAGTAAGAGTTGGATTTGGATTTGGATTTGGATTTGGGACAGTGCCAACGGCACGGCAGGTGATAGCCACGGACGCGAGTCCGTGGTCGGTCCCCACAAAACAACCTAAGTCCCGAAGGGACGGCAGTCAGAATCGGGAAGTCGAATGCATTGCATCCAACGAAATCTCCCGTTTCGTTCGGCAATAACATCATCCAACGAGATGATATAATGAACAAAAAACAACCGAATGAATAAATCCGATTCCAATTCGAACTCCACGACTCACGACCAAGTTGTCGAAGTCCTACGGCACGAAGCCGCCGCCATACTCGCGGCTGCCGGAAGAGTCCAGTCTTCGATTGATTCGGCAATCGATCTGCTCGCCAACTGCGAAGGTCGCGTCATCGTGACAGGAATGGGGAAAATGGGTTGCATCGCCCGCAAGGCGACATCTACGTTTTGCAGCACCGGAACCCCTGCTGTATTCCTTCACCCCTCCGAAGCCGTCCATGGCGATCTGGGAATCGTCACCAAGAACGATGTGCTCGTCGCGCTTTCTAATAGTGGCGAGACGAGAGAAGTCATTGAACTCCTTCCCTTCATGGCGAGGCTTGGTGTTCCCGTGATCGGGCTGACGGGAAGCATCAACAGCTCGCTCGCCAAACGCTGCGAAGCCGTGATCGATACGGGAGTTGAAGCCGAAGCTGATCCGATTGCTCTCGCTCCAACCAGCAGCACTACCGTTGCACTGGCGATGTGTGACGCAATGGCAATTGCCCTCATGAATCGACGTGGATTTACCAAAGAGCAGTTTGCGATTTTTCATCCAGGAGGAAACCTGGGTGGCAAGCTGCTAATAAAAGTCGGCGACCTAATGCATGTTGGCGATGAGATTCCCAAGATCGCTGCTGAAAACACAACGCTTGAAATGGGAATCAAAAAGATTTCGGCCAAAGGTTTAGGCGCTGTTTTCGTCGTGTCGTCGGTCACTGAGGAAGTCGTTGGAGTCATGACGGATGGTGATCTGAGGCGAATCATTGAGTCAATGAGCCAAACCAACGACGAAAATCAAGGAACCATTTGGCAAGACTTGTTGTCGCAACACATGAGTCCCAATCCCAAGTCGATTGAATCCGTCGCATTGGCGGCCGAGGCTTTGCGATTGATGGAAGGCCACGGCATCACGATACTTCCCGTTGTCGAGTCGAAGAAACTCGTTGGCGTCATTCATCTTCACGATCTAATCCGAGCCGGCTTGGCATAGGCAAGGAATCCAAGCTAACTTTCTGCGAATTAAATGAAAACGGATCCCGGAAACTCGAACGATGTTCCGCTTGCGATTGAACGTCGCGAGTCAGTTTCTGATGCGCCGGATTCGAATCTTTCGATGGGTCGGGGTGAAGGTCAAGACAAGGATCAAAACGAAGAAGAGTTCGCGCCGCTGCAAACTTCTGACGTCGTGACCTTTTACGACGCCAAATCTGAAATCCGTTCGCCTGTCAAACTGATCAAGAACATTATTGCGGACTTTCTCGCTGGACGAGAACTTGCGTGGCGATTGTTTTTGCGAAACATTCGAGGGCTCTACCGGCAAACATTACTTGGTTTGTTTTGGGCTTTCCTGCCACCGATTGCCAACACCGCAATCTGGATCTTTCTGAAGCAGGCTGGTGTTTTTGACATGGGAGAGATCACGGTCAACGGGACCGTCTATATCCTGTCAGGAATGATTCTTTGGCAAGCGTTCATCGACGCGTTTCAAATGCCGCTGAACATGCTGAACAAAAACAAGAACATGATTAGCAAGCTTAACTTTCCACGCGAATCGTTGTTGTTAGTCGGCGTGGGCGAAGTCCTATTTGACCTCGCGATTCGAATGTTGCTTCTGATTCCTGCCTTTTTGATTTTTCAAGTTGCAATTCAGCCGACCGTTTTGTTGGCTCCCATTGCGATCCTCGCTTTGGTTCTCTTGGGTACTGCGCTTGGGCTATTAATTATGCCCTTTGGATCGCTGTACCAAGACGTTGGGAGATTCATTGGCATGGTGATGCCGTTTTGGATGATTCTGACACCAATCATTTACATGCCGAAGACTGAACTGCCTGGCTCGCTTTTGAATTGGCTAAATCCCGCAAGTCCGCTACTGCTGCTGGCCCGCGATTGGTTGCTGATCGGTTCTACTGAGTTTTTATCGACCGGATTAATTTTTGCAGCCGCTGTCTTGCCGTTGCTTTTGTTGGGTTTGATTGTCTACCGGATCTCGATTCCTGTCCTTGTTGAACGGATGACGGCCTAGCCGCAAGGAATCATGTTTCATTCAAGTACAACTTCCAACGACGTCATCCTTGATGTCAATCATGTTTGGAAAATTTATTGCCGCCACCTCAAGCGGGCGATGTGGTACGGGATCAAGGACCTTGGTCGCGAAGTCATCGGAGCCGGGCAAGATCGAACGCAAAAAGATTTGCGCACCGGAGAGTTCTTCGCAGTCCGCGATGCGAACTTTCAAGTCAACCGTGGTGAGTGTCTGGCGATGATCGGGCCCAATGGTGCCGGCAAGAGTACGATGCTTAAGATGGTTAACGGTCTGATCAAACCCGACTCTGGCTCGATCGCCATCACAGGAAAGATTGGCGCGCTGATTGAATTGGGAACCGGATTCAACCCAATCCTCTCTGGCCGAGAGAATATCTACATCAATGCCGCCGTGTTGGGAATGAAGAAGACCGAAGTCGATTTGCTGTTCGACAAGATCGTCGAGTTCGCCGAGTTAGGCCACGTTATCGACGATCCAATTAAAACCTATAGCTCTGGGATGCGGGTACGACTTGGATTTTCAGTCGCAGCTAACCTCCGACCCCAGTTGTTGCTGATGGATGAAGTCCTTGCCGTGGGCGATGTTGGCTTTCGAATGAAGTGCTTTTCTCACTTGAACAAGCTCGTCAAATCGGGCGTCTCGATCATCCTCGTCACTCACGCTGTGGGCATGTTGCAGCGCGTTGCGACACGCTCGGTCGTCTTTGGCCAAGGCAAAATTGTTCACGATGGCGAGTTGGAGACCGGCTGTACCATCTATGAGGAAATGCTTGGAGCCAGCGATCGCGTTCGGGCGAAAAAGAAAGAAACGAGCGGTCGCGTGGCGGGAGTTGGCGATGTCGAAGTCTGCAATGCCTCAGGCCAACCGCAACTAGAATTCGAAACGGGTGAGACGATCCAACTCCGCGTTCATTTGAACGCACAGGAAACCGTTAAGAATGCGCGGTTGGTTGTTGCGCTCTGTTCCCCAGTTCATGGCGTACTAAGTTCCATCTCAACCGCGTATCAGGATGTTCGATTCGACGTGGACGCGCCTGGCTGCGTTGTTACACTGAAACTTCCCGAGATCCCATTGTTGATTGGTTCCTACCATTTCAACATAAGCTTGCTCGGGCCTGAGACCACTGATTTTTATCATCGTAGTTCCCTGCGTGGCGTGTTCCGAATTGTTGGACCACCAACTGACGCCAATGGTTACGGCTTGAACGGAATTACCAAAATCACACATGGCTGGAAAGTTAATGGATAAACCAGAAATTCACTTCATCATCAGTGCCCCACGAAGCGGTTCAACTTGGTTGACCACGGCGCTCAATGGGCATCCGGAAATCTTCGCGACTGAACAACGACTGTTCGGAAACTTTTGCGAAGTCTGGCAAAACAACGACGGCACGAGTGCGCCTCGCATCACGTTCGATAAATACGCTGATGCGTTTGGGATGCATTACTTTTATCAATTCATGAATCGCGATTACGGAACGTTTGTCGAAGACTTTAAAAAGTCCTTCGTTAACTTTCTGTGTCATTTTGCTCACGGTCGAACGGGCAAGCGAATGATTGTTGACAAGATTACACCCTACCCCGGCACTGCGAAATATGTCGTCGAAGAGATTCACCGCCTGTTCCCCGAATCGAAAATCATTCACCTTGTTCGGGATGGTCGTGATGTTTTAACTAGCGGAACTTTCGATTGGTTGCTCAAAGACGCCGAAGGCACTGATCGTCACGAGTTCTTTTTCAATCCAATTCCGGGGATGAAGCTGGAACGTTTTTTCGACGCGAAAGTCATTAAGAGGTGGGCGGCAGATTGGGGCGAGACGGTTGATTTGTTTGACGACGAAGAGCCTGCCGCGCGAATTACCTACGAGGAAATGAAGGAAGACATGGCGGAGGCGGTAAAGAAAGTCTTCGTTGCTCTTGATGTTGAATCGACTAATGAGATCGCAACTCAATGCGAGGAATCCTCAACATTCGAACGAATGTCTGGTCGTCCGCCAGGCCAAGAAGATCCCACTGCGAAAGCTCGCAAGGGAATCGTCGGCGATTGGAAAAACTATTTCACGTTGGCCGATGGCGAGTTGTTTGATGCACTTGCCGGTGAACAAATGCAAAAGATGGGATACGAAGAAGACAGCAAGTGGGTCAAGTCGCTGCCACAAAAGCTGGCGATGGTGCGCGAGCCTGGAGTTGATAACACGATCTAAGTGTTTGCTGAATTGTCGACGGTCGTCGACCTCGTGACTTTGCTAATTTGGTTGTCGTTTGGCAAGCCTTGCTCAAATCAGATTTCAGGAATGCAGAAACGTGTCGGAACTTAAAGCCTACATCCTTTGCCGGTTTGCCAACAACAGTGGCATCTACACCAGTTGGATGGATCAACTTTCAATTCCGACGGTGATACTTGATGAGTACCTTCCCGACTGGCACGTGCCTAATGATGCAGGGATTTTGATCACGCACATGCATTATCGCTGGGAAGAGCTTTCGACGCTTCGAAACGTCGTTGCTCAAAATCGGATTCCAGTTTTGATTTTGTCCGATGGAATTTTGGAATACCGTAACACTTGGGAACATCCTGATCTCGTCGACGGTTCCATTTTTCAACCATTGATCGGACACAAGCTCGCTTGCATCGGTCGAGGTCAAGCTCGTGTGGTTGAGTCGTGGGGCAACGCTGGGAAATGCGAAGTTGTTGGCCTGCCTCGACTTGATTCGATCAATTCGAAAACAGTGCAAGTAATCAATTCTAATGGCCCTTTTCGAGTAATGATCGCGACGGCCAACACGCCGGCGTTTGATGAAGTCCAGCGGGCTTCGGTTGTTGAATCTTTGAATTACGTAAAGCAATGGGTGGAATCGAATCAGGCAGTCAACGGTCGTCCTGTGGAGATAACTTGGCGCCTGAGTGATGGCTTGGAGTCAGAAATTGGTGTTGGTGAAGATGTTGATCCTGAAGAACGTACGCCGATCGGTGAGGTTATCGAATCGGTCGACGCTGTGATCACGACGCCTTCGACGATGTATCTGGAAAGCGTCTTGCGAGGTCGCCCAACTGCGATTTTGGATTTTCACAATTCGCCTCATTACGTCATGGCGGCTTGGACGATTTCTGGTCCGCATCAGATGGATTGGGCGATGGGAGAATTGGCGGCGCCTTCCAAACATAAAATGATGTTCCAGGAATTCGTACTGAACGATCAGCTTGAATGTCGATCGGCAGCCGCCCCGCGAATGCTGAAGCTAATTGATGCGATGGTCGCGGCGGGAGCGCAGGCTCGGAAAAATGGAGCACCCATCGAGCTGTCACCGCGGATCATCACCGACGAGCAAAACGGTTTCGCTGCGGTGCCAAGCGGTTTCGATTTGGCCTCGCTCTACGATGACAACGAAGTCTTCAAAAATCGTGAGTTGGCCCAGCTTCAGATTGAATTGGCGGCTGCAATTAAGCGGCTAGAGCAGTTGCCTGGAGAGTTAGCGGAGAAGAATCGCTTCATCGGCCAACTTAATCGTTCACTTGACCGATCGCGAATGCGAGTTGAAGACATGCACAATCGTGTTGTCGCAATTCGAAAACGGTTTGGCGTCGAACCTTCCAAACCTGAAGTCGATGGCCGTGACATTGTGGACAATGTCGACTAGGAAGTTTGGCTGTTAGTCTGGGTAGACTGTTCGGTTGGGCCAATCTGAATTGGGCCTTTATACGGAAACATGGTTTCGTTCAAATAACATTTGATCAATCGATGCGCGTTACCAATCGTGCAGTTCAGGATTAGCCGAAGATGCGAAAATACGATCCAACTCAACCGCTTGTCTACACCCACATTCCAAAATGTGCGGGCAGCAGCGTCGTGCGTCTGTTGCGACATTGGTACGGAACTGAATACCACAAGCTGAACCAAGACGAGCGTCGGGACATTATTCTGCCGCGAGTTGAAACTCAAGATGCCAAAGGGCGCTGGCTGAAAAATGTGAAGTGCGTACATGGTCACTTCAATCATGGTCGGGGCTACGGGCTGCCCTATTTTTATCCGGAACTCAATCAGTATTTTACAATCTTAAGAGATCCGTTTGACCTTGCGGTTTCGATGTACTTTTTCGCAAAAGGGCGCAGTCGCGAGGGGCGGTTTTGGTTTCGAGGCGAAGCCGTCAACATCAACGACCAGTTTCCCAATGTTGAAAATTACGTGCGGTCTTATCCCTACTGGTTGTTTGACCATTTGCCTCAAGATGTCACGTTGGACAATTACGAGGAAAGGATCAGATCGAAATTTGTCTACGTTGGCGTTTTTGAAGACATGCAAACGACGATCGACAACTTGGGGAAAGTTCTTGGGCAAGAGTCTGCAACGTTGCCGCATTTCAATGTTTCGACTTATGACGAAAACATTCCCGAACATTTGCGAGAGCAGTTTTACTTGGACTATCCGTTACTAAAAAAAGTCTATGACCTCGCGTTGAGAACTTACAAATTGGAGGGCTACGAGTTTCCAGCCGATGGAAGCCCGGCCATTCCGCCGGAACGATGAAGTCTGGTTCTTGGCAACTTAGTCAGAACTTGATTAATTGACGCCGGGTTGTTTTGAAACGATTTAAGAAAAGCAAGTGAGTTCGGTGGCGAATTTTTGCCACTGCATTCGCGTGCTAACAATATTTTGGCAAGGCGTGCCTTGCAATGGAGTTAACTGGTGAAGTTTGGTTTTTATTCTTGCATGAGTGGCATGCCTTGGGGCGGTAGCGAAGTCCTATGGCAGCGCGCCGCTCGCAAGTTGCAGCTTGAAGGGCACGAGGTTGCCGTGAACTTTAAGTGGTGGCCTTACAAAGCGCCGACGCTTCAGCATCTCGAAGATCATGGGGCTTCACTTTGGCTTCGCGAAAAGCCGCCAGAGAAAATGTTCAAACGAATTTTTTCTTCTAATGGCCATAAGAAAAATTGGCTTGACGTTGAGCAGCCTGACGCCGTGCTGGTGACGCTTGGTTATCATCCTGATGCCGTGCTGATTGCCGATGAGTGCATGAAGCGAGGAATTCCTTATGGGATTAACATTCAGTGTGCGAGCAATTTTTTCTTTATTCACGGCGATCGAATTGAAGAGTACCGCCAGTGGTATCGCAATGCAGAAAAAGTCTTTTTCGTCTCGGAAGAGAATCAACTGAAGCTCGAAAACAATATCGCCATGCGTCTTGAGAACGCTCAAATCATCGCCAACCCTTTCAACGTTCCTTATGACGCCAACCCAAGCTGGCCATCGACAGAAGACGAGTTTCGAATTGCGCTTGTCGGACGTGTGCATTTTCAATCCAAAGGCCAAGACATCATCGTCGACGTGATGCGACAACCGAAATGGCGCAAACGAAATCTCAAAGTCGTTTTCTATGGGCACGACCAGGGGAACAAGCGGCAATTGATTGAGCTGATCAAGATGCATGAGTTGGAGGATCAGCTCAAGTTCGAGGGGTTTTCCGAATCAGTCGAAGCGATTTGGGAGAACAATCACGCTTTGTTGTTACCGTCGCGATACGAAGGCGCTCCGCTGGTGGTTATCGAGGCGATGCTTTGCAATCGAATTGCAATCACGACAGATATCGGGCGCAACCGTGAATTGATGGATGACAATGAATCTGGATTCGTCGCGCTTGGCGCAACCGTTGAGTTGTTGGATGAGGCGCTCGAACGCGCATGGCAGCAACGTCATCGCTGGGAAGAGATGGGCAAACTCGCTGGTCAGCACATCCGTGAGCGTTATTCGGATGACCCCGTCCGAGATTTCGCCGAGGATTTGAAAAAGCTTAATCCAGCCAAAGTCGGACAGTAATCAACTACGGAATGCGAACACCGAATTGATTCACAAAGTCGACATAGCGATCTGCACTTGGAATCGTGATAGCCTGTTGGCGCAAACGTTAAATAGCGTGCTCCAGCTCTCGATACCCGAATCTGTTTCTGTTTCCGTTCTCATCGTCGATAACAACTCAACGGATCACACGCAAAGCGTAATCGACAGTTTCGTTTCTACGGCTGGTGATCAATTGTCGGTTGTTGGTTTGAAGGAAGCCCAGCAAGGTCACACGTTCAGTCGCAATAAGGCGATCGAATCGGCGACGGGCGATCTCATGCTTTGGACGGATGACGATGTGATCTTGCCAACGAACTGGATCGAAGCTTATGTTGCGGCCGCAAATCAATTTGCCAATTCGGTGTTTTGGGGCAGCGTGATTGAGCCAAAATTCCAAGAGGGTCCAGCGTCGTGGATCACCGAAAATTGGGACAATCTCAAGGGTTGTTTTGCCCATCGTGATCTAGGTGCCGAGTCAATTGAATTCACGACTGAACGACTTCCATACGGTGCGAATTTTGCGATTCGAACACAAACGCAAAAAGAGTTTCTTTATTCGACGAATCTTGGCCGGCGGGGTGATGCGGTGCTTGGCGAGGATGAGCTTGAGCTCTTTCGTCGAGTTTTGGACGCGTGTCATCAAGGCAATTGGGTTCCCGGCGCGATCGTTCAGCATATCATTCCGCCCGATCGCTCAACCGAGAAATATGTCTACGACTATTTTGTCGGACAGGGGCGAGCGTTGGTTGCTAAAGGAAAACCATGGCACAACGATGTTGCCAAATTCAAATCTGAAGCCCGGTCAGAGTATGCCAAGTACAAATTGAAACGGGCGTTTGCGAATTCAAAAACATGGGTAAGCCACATGTTACGCAGTGCGCTAGCGCAGGGCCAGTTCGAAGCATTGGTGATCCGACGTGATGATTAACGACTCGGCATGATGATTGATGAAACCACACGATGATTGACGACACGGCGCGATTATTGCCGATGCGGCACGATGATTAACGATACGGCACGATTATTGACGACTCGGCACGATGATTGGCGTCGCAGGACATAAGTGCAAATCGGCCTCCAACGTCGCAAAGCGACCGTTCATGGATAGCCACGGGTTTTAACCGGTTCTAACCCGTGGTTCGCAGTTTCACAAACGCCTCCGTCGCGTAGCGACCGGTCAACATTTGTGTTCTTCAACAAGGTGATCGGTCGCGATGCGACGAAAAGAAGAGAGACCATTCACACCACGGGTTGAAACCCGGCGCAAATGTTGGTTTTTGCATCTCGTGCGTTGTACAAGATAACCAAGCAAAAAACAGGCTAAGAAGCGAGTACGCTGCAAGCCAAGGCAGGAGAACTGCAATATCGCTTACAAAAAATCGGAAGCCTTGCAAGTGTTTATGCGAAATTTAGTGGGTGACTCTTGCCGAGAGTTACCAAGCCAATGAATTGACTCTCTTTATCGATTAAACGCTTGCTGAAATTAGGTCCTGCGTGAGTCTTGGAAACTTCCGGCAGAAGTTACCCACTGAAACATGTCCAACAATCATTAATAGTGGACTTTGAGGTTCTCCGGCAAGCCAAAGCGTTTGTTGTTAATGCGATGCTTTAGCGGGGCAAAACCTACTGAGCCGAATTTCGCTCACCCTGCTCTTCTGAATTGTCATCTCGGAACTCATTGCGGATCGCGGCGTCGCTGCCGGGAACCAACAACGGCCCTGGTGAGTTTTCATCGATGATCTTTTGAAGTTCTTCTGAATCAACGGATTCGACTTCGATCAAGCGATCTGTCAGCGCGACAAGAGCCTGCTTTCGAACAAGCAACGTCTCGCGAACGGCTTCGATGGCTTCATCGATAATCCGTTTAACTTCAGCATCGATCTGTTGGGCTGTGCTTTCACTAAACTGTCGCATCCCAACGCCGCCGCTGGAGCCAGCGAGGAAAGGACTGCTTCGATCTTCCTTGAAATTGATCCGGCCAAGTGCGCTCATGCCGTATTGCATCACCATGCCTCGGGCGATGTCAGTTGCACGTTCGAGATCGTTCGAGGCACCTGTTGAAATGTCTTTGTAAATCAATTCTTCGGCGAGCGTACCCGCAACCAGAATTTGTAATTGGCTTTCAAGTTCGCTTTGCGTCATCAGGTAACGATCATCTGTCGGTCGCTGCATCGTATAACCCAGCGCCGCCAGTCCACGCGGAATGATGGAGACTTTGTGGACAGGGTCAGTGTTCGGCAAGCTATACGCGACGAGTGCGTGGCCCGCTTCGTGATAAGCGACACGCTGTTTTTCGTCGGCGTTCATCACGCGTTGTTTCTTTTCAAGTCCAGCCGTGACTCGTTCGACGCCTTCGTTAAAGTGTTGCATCTGCACGGTTGTGCATCCGCCACGCGCGGCCAGCAAGGCGGCTTCATTGACGAGGTTTGCCAACTCGGCTCCAGCAAATCCCGGACTGATCGCGGCGATTTGTTTCAGCTCAACATCCGGATCAAGTTTCACGTTTTTAACATGCACTTTGAGGATCGCCTCGCGGCCCATGACATCAGGACGGTCGACCAAAACATGACGATCAAAACGACCGGGACGCATTAAGGCTTGATCGAGTGTCTCTGGTCGGTTGGTCGCGCCCATCACGATGACGCCACTGTTGGAAGCAAATCCGTCCATCTCGACGAGCAAGGCGTTAAGAGTTTGCTCTCGTTCATCGTGTCCGCCAACAGCGCTACCGCCGCGTGTCTTGCCAAGTGCATCCAACTCATCGATGAAGATGATGCAAGGAGCTTTTGCTTCAGCTTGTTGGAACATGTCACGAACGCGCGCGGCACCGACTCCGACGAACATCTCGACAAAGTCACTTCCGGAGAGGCTGAAGAATGGAACGCCTGCCTCGCCCGCGATCGCTTTGGCGAGCAATGTTTTACCCGTTCCCGGTGGTCCGACGAGCAACACACCGCGTGGGATTTTGCCGCCAAGCTTTTGGTACTTTTCGGGCTTCTGCAAAAAGTCGACAACTTCTTTGACTTCGTCGACGGCTTCGTCAATTCCTGCAACGTCAGAGAACATGACACCGAGGTCTTCTTCCGCCATTAGCTTTCCGCGGCTGCGACCAAACTGCATTGGCCCCCCTGCTCCGCCGAGACGTCGCATCATAAAGTAGAACAAGCCAATGATCAGACCCATCGTCAGCAGGAACACTCCGTAACGGTCCCAAGCACTTGGGCCTGGCGCTATGTCCCATCGCCTGTTCGTATTGTCGAGAAGCGAGTGAAGCGTCTCGTTAGATGAATCAGCATTGCTTTTGTTGCAAGTGAATTTGGTTGGTTCGAATTCACCCGTTTTGGATTTGCCGGGTCCATCAACGATTCGATACTTGACCGTGCCTTGGATTTCCTTGTCACCGACAATAATGTTTTTAGGCTCGGTATACTCGATCGTTCGGCCTTCATCGCCAGGCTCTTTGATTTGAAGAATGCCATCGTTCTTCAATCCGTCGACCAATTTTTCTTGAGACGCATCGTACTCCGTGATCTCAATCAGGTTCTTGAAAACGCTGTACTCGAGGGTCTTACTTTGTTGGTTGAGCACCATGAACAAAGTGAACGCAAGAATGGCGACGATAAACAACACAAACAGCACGGTTGAGTTGCTTTTGGGTTCGCTATTTCGTTTTGGATTTTCGTCCATTCAATCGCCTGAGTTTCTCGAGAAGTGATTTCGTTATTTTACCGGTGTCAATTTGCCAGTTTGACTCAAACCGTGCACGCGTCGCGCCCAATAGCCAATCGTACGCAATTGACCCGCAAAAGTGCCTTGGTTTTTCAATGTTATCGGGCTTATTCCAAATGTTCCACCGGCAGCTAGAACAGACACCACCAAGGGCAGTGGCTTCGGTGCGTAAATTTACGTTGTTTGCGATACATCTGAGAACGAGACCAAAGAACGAGAGGCTAGGGTTCGCCTTGTGGTGATTTTGACAGCGATTTAGAATGCGTCGCTTGGCAAAAAAGCTGAAAATGGGCAGTTTGTCGTAGTTCAAGTTCGTAAAAAATTTATTGGTATTAGATAACGGTCAGTCTCGCCGCTGGATCGTTGTTGTTTCAACTTTGTTGCCAGCACGAAACAATTTCAAAATGAATTCGTTTCGTTTTTGCAACGTCACCTTTTGCCCTCTTATATGACCCGCAGCAAAAATATCGCAATCTTGGGTTCGACAGGTAGCATTGGTCAAAGTGCGCTTGAAATCGTTCGCGCGCTGCCGCACCTGAACGTTGTTGCGATTTCCGGGTTCTCAAATTTGGACCGCCTCGTAGAACAGGCCAACGAGTTTTCGCCAAAGTATCTTGTTGCGGCTGATCCAGAAAAAGCGAGTCAGTTCACGTTTCCAAAATTCGCTGACACCGAAGTTCTCGTTGGGCCTGACGAGCTTGAACGAATTGCCAGTTTGCCAGAAGTCGACATCGTGTTGGCCGCGATCGTCGGAGTCGCGGGCTTGCCGTCGGCTTGGGCTGCGATCGAAAACGGAAAAGTCGTAGCTCTTGCCAACAAAGAAACGTTGGTTGTGGCTGGACACTTGATGACTCAGATGGCAGAGCAATCCGGTGCGATAATCCTGCCGGTCGATAGCGAGCACAGCGCGATCTTTCAAGCTTTGAAATCGGGAACCGCGTCGGAAGTCAATCGAATCATTCTGACCGCCAGTGGCGGGCCTTTTCGGGATTTCGACGCAGCCGAGATGAAATGCGTCACGGTCGAACAAGCCCTTGCCCACCCAACGTGGGATATGGGACAGAAGATTACGATCGATTCGGCAACGATGATGAACAAATCGCTGGAAGTGGTCGAAGCCAAATGGTTGTTTGGCGTTGGCCCAAACCAGCTTGAAGTCGTTGTTCACCCTCAATCCATTGTTCATTCGTTGGTCGAGTTTGTGGACGGTTCGACGATCGCGCAAATGAGTCCACCCGACATGATGCTGCCAATTCAATACGCGTTTACTTACCCTGATCGCGTCCCAGGCCCATCACCAAAATTGGATTTAACGCAGGCGATGAGTTTGGATTTTATTCCGCCAGACGTTGAACGATTTCCGGCTTTGGAGTTGGGATTCGAAGTCGCAAAATTCGGTGGCTCAACCGGAGCCGTGTTAAACGCGGCGAACGAAGCGGCTGTGGATGCTTTTTTGAAACACGAAATTTCTTTTACCGATATCGTGACGGCTTGTCGCGAAATATTAGACTCACATAATTTTGAACCTCACCCGAATCTGGCGCAGTTACTTGCAGCCGATCAATGGGCGAGACAGGAGATGTCCAAGTGGATGATTGCTTAGTATTGCTCGCCGAAGGAAATTATTGGCTTCAGCCAGAGACGTGGTGGGCGATTTTGCGCGTCTTGATTGGGCTTGGCACCGTTATCTTTGTGCATGAGCTGGGACACTTTTTGCTCGCGAAAGCTTGTGGCGTCAAATGCGACAAGTTCTATGTCGGATTCGATGTTCCCATTCGCTTGTTTGGCAGGACCATCATTCCCGGCAAGTTGATTCATTGGCAGTGGGGCGAAACGGAATATGGTATCGGCTCAATCCCACTTGGCGGCTACGTCAAGATGATGGGCCAAGACGACAATCCCGGTAACATCGAAGAGCAAGTTAAAGAGTCGTTGGCCGAAGGCGAGAAAGCTGATTCGGCAATGCTGGCTTCCGGTTTGGTGGATCAATCTAAACTCGATCCTCGCAGCTACCTCGCGAAATCTGTAATCCAGCGGATGGCGATCATTTCTGCGGGTGTAATTTTCAATCTGATCTTCGCTGTCATCTTTGCTGCGATTGCTTTCAAAGTAGGTGTTGACTACGAACCACCGTATGTTGGCAATGTTGTCGGAGGAGGTCCGGCTTGGGAGCACGATGTTTCGGGGGCTGAGATGGTTGCCATTGGCGACAGTAAGGTCGAGGGCTACTACACGCGAACGGACATGCAGCAAGAGATTGTTTTCAATGGCGATGAAAAACCGTTGCCGTTTGAGATGATTCGCTACGGCGACAGCGAACCTTCAACGATTGAGATCACGCCGCGTCGTGGTTACATTCGCCAGGCTCCCGATCTTCCGTTGATTGGAGTGACGGCACGACTACGTCCTGTGATTGGAAAGACGGGAGCGGTTGATGGAAGTGCTGCTGCCACAGCCAATCCACCTTTCATGGCGGGTGACCGGATTGTCAAGGTTAATACGCACGTCGTTAAAACAGATATTGACCTTCGTAGAGCGCTTGAACTCGACGCTGATTTGAAAGCGACATTTGTACTCGAGCGTGCAAAGGAAAATGAAGATGATCCAGTAAAAACTGTCACCACGACAGTTCCGACCAATCCAATGCGCGATCTTGGGTTCGCCGTTGAGTGGCTGCCGATTGCAGCGATCAAAATCGGCTCGCCCGCAGAGAAGGCTGGCATCAAAATTGGCGATGAAATTATCACCGTCAACGGTGAACCGCGTGGCGATTTGTTAACGCTCGACAAGCGGATGATCAAGATCGTGCGCGATGGTGGAACCGTGACGTTGGGAGTCAAGCGAGATGGTGGTCAAATGCAAGACGTTTCCATCACGCCAGTTGTTCCCAATCTGATCGCCGACATTGGCCCGAACAAACCGATTGCAGTCGATGCGTTGGGATTCGCGATTCCCGTTAACTTGACAGTGGAAGCGGTTGAGTCGGGAGGTCCTGCAGCGGCTGCAGGGCTACTGCCCGGAGACAAATTGCTGACGGTTGAGTATTTGCTCACCGACCAACAAAAGGAAGACAATCCCGGATTGAAAAAGCGACCCGAAGTAGAGCTGCTGGAAGACGAGATAAGCTGGGCCGAAGTCGCTGACGTTTTGCAATCGATGTCGGTTGGAACGAAACTCAAATTCACCGTCGAACGTGATTCCTCTGAGCAAGAAGTCGAAATGGCGACGGTTGCTTCGAAGAAATACTTCCAAGGCAAACGTGGCATTTCGCTGACGTACTTTCAAAAGCATTACAAATCAGCAACTTGGGGTGACGCATTTTCTAACGGCTACAGGCAAGTCATTAACGACATCAAGCGTGTTGGTAAGACGCTGGCCAAGCTCATCAAGGGAAAGATTTCACCGAAAAATCTTGGCGGCCCGGGAACCATTGCGATGGCAGCGACTTCTGAGGCGACACAAAGTACTTCAAGGCTGCTTCTGTTCTTGACTTTCTTAAGTGCCAACCTCGCGATCGTAAACTTTTTGCCAATTCCAATTCTCGATGGCGGTCACATGGTGTTCCTGGCTTGGGAAGGTATCTTTCGAAAACCAGTCAGCGAACGCGTTCAAATCCTACTAACGTACGGCGGCTTGATCATGATTTTGGGATTAATGCTGTTCGTGATTTACCTCGACATAGGTCGAATCGTGTCGTGGTAGATCCCAAACGCCGCTACTAAATTTTCAAACTTTCGGTATCATGACGTTCTAAGAAGAACGGTTTTTAGATCGTCCACCGAATTTCCAACGCAAAAGACGAAAAAGATGAGTGATACAAAAATTCGCGGCATCGTGCACTTGGTTGAAGAGACCAAAACCTACGGTCAAAAAGGTTTTCAAAAACGATTGGTAGTGCTTGAGCAAAACGACGGCCGATTCACCAATTATATCCCTGTCGAATTCCTTCGAGACAATTGCGCCGCGGCTGATGACATGAACATGGGCGACGAAGTAGAAGTCAGCTACAAATTGTCTGGCCGTAAATGGCAAAAAGATCCGAGCAGCGAAACCAAGTATTTCTTGAGCGCAGAAGCGTTGAGTTTCAAAGTCGTGTCTGACGCCGCCGAAGGTGGTGGCGCTTTGGCTGATACTGGAAATGCCAATGATGCGTTTTCTGAATCCTACGACGAGAACGACATTCCGTTTTAGTCTTGCACTGCTCAAGGCGTCCGGTTTGTAGATGCCTTGTGAGATTGGGGCCTTGTTGTTGCACACAAGTCAGTCACGGATTTGTGAGCCGTAGGCGCAAGCTGCGGGCCGGCGTTATGTGTGGCTTGTTTTTCGCCGGTTGGGCTGGCTCAAGTCTAGCTACCTACACTCATTTACGAATGATGCTTCCAAGGTCCAGTCAAGGTTCTACTTCTTCGAAGGCGATAAATGATTTGGCTTTCGCAAAACGCAATCCTGTTTTTGCTTTTCTTGTTTGCTCCGACTTTCGTGTTGGGGCAAACGGAAAAACCGGTTGACCAAGCCCAAGGCAAATCCAGTCGGCGTGAATTGACAATAAAAGCCAATTCAACTGATGCAAACACGATCCAGCGTCCCAACATTATCCTCATCAATCTCGATGATGCCGACGTTGACCTATTCGCTGACGACATTCTTGATGACCATCTGCCAAACATCAAACGTTTGGCGCGCGAAGGATTGAACTTCACGAATTGCCATGTTGTTACGCCGCTTTGCGGACCATCAAGAACGTGCCTGTTGCGAGGGCAGCACGCTCATCGAACAGGAATCAAAACAAACGTTGCCGCCGGTCCAATGAACAATGGATTTTCCGGCGCCTATCAACTGTTCAAAAAGCGTGGTTACGAGCAAGAGCACTTGGGCGTTTGGATGCAGCGTGCTGGATATCGCACGATGATGATCGGTAAGTATCTTCATGGGCGAATGAATCCCAAGGGTTTACCCGGCTGGGATGACCTGCATATTTGCTTTGGTGGAAATTACTATGCGACTTCGCGGTACTCGACGCGACTTCCTGTAGACCAGCGTCGATCCGCGACTGGTCCAGATGAATATCGAACGGTCGTAGAAACAGACGAAGCCGTTTGGATGATCGAAGAACAGGCCAAACGCAATTCAGATTTGGAGCCAGGTTCCGCGCCCCAACCGTTTTTCTTATACATCGCGCCATTGGCTCCGCATAAACCAGCGGGCAAAACGGTGATGTTGCAGAACGAATACAAAGATGTTGGTAAAGCCCCTGGTAATCCGATTCGAATGCGAGCAACGCCTGATCTCAATGAGGCGGATGTTTCTGACAAACCAAAACATCTTCAGATCACTAAATTGTCAGATGCAACGATGGAGACGCTTCATGAAGAGCATCGCAAACGGGTGGTTACGCTCAAGTCGGTAGACGATATGGTGCGTCGAATTCGAGAGACTTTGGAAAAGACACAAGTTGCCAACAACACGTTTATCTTTTTTACTTCCGATCACGGCTATCAGCTTGGGCACAGTCGCATGATTGCGAAAAAGGTTCCGTACCATCGAAACACCGTCATTCCAATGTTTGTCATTGGACCGGGAGTGAAGCAAGGGACTTCGAATCACCTGCTCGCTCACATCGACCTGGTTCCAACGTTTTTGGAAATGGCTCGGGGGCAGGCTCCGGTGACATTGGATGGAAAATCTTGGGTACCGTTGTTGGCTGATCCTGATGCGATCAAACCTGATGAATTCCGAAAGTCGTTGCTGATTCAAAACTGGGAAGAAAAGAGCCAAGTCGGTAGTTTGATTCCCGCTTGCTACGCGTCGCTCCGAATGTCGAGTCAGATCTACACTGAATGGTCCAACGGCGATCGCGAATTTTACGACCTCGCCAAAGATCCTTATCAGCTTGAGAATGCCATCGCTTCGGTCGCGGAAGAGAGGATTGACGAATTGTCGCGCGAGTTGCATGGACTGAAGCAAGGCGAGACGCAACCAATTGTGACTTTTTCGTTGCCGGAATTGATTTCGAAAAACACTATGATTCGCGGTTTTGCGGAAGACGATCAATCCGTCTCGCAAGTGAAAGTTGCCTTCTTTGACCCTGACAAAAAAGTGTATTGGACGGGAAAAGACTGGTCGGACATGCCTGACGCGGTAGGCTCGGTTCTGTTGAATGAAGGTGGTTTGGTCAGCGAGTGGCGGGCGACGGCGAGCCTAGATCAAATTCAAAACGGCGGGCGAGTTACGATTACCGCACATGCCGTTGACGCAGATGGCAACCAGTCGGAACCGCTCGAACAGACGTTTCAAGTCGATGCAATCGCCCCGGAAACTTTGTTGAAGCTTCCAGCGGTTGGATCAACAGTCGATTCGCCAATCACTTTGTTTGGAACCTGTTCTGACAATCAGAAAATGCGCGGGATCGAATTGGTTCTTGAGAACGTTGAAACAAAGACGTTTTGGAATGGCGCTGAGTGGACAGAAACGCCGGCGACTTTTTTCAAACGAGTCGAACAGGAGCGCTGGCATACGACCTTCGCCGTTCCTGCTGGGAAGTACAAAGCAACCGCTCGTGCGTTTGATAAAGCCGGCAACTTTGACGAATCTCCATCGCTTAGCGAATTCACGGTTGAGTAATTTCGAATGTCCGAGAATCTTGAGTCGTCGAAAAACGAGCGGCCATCGCCAGCGCAGCCTGAGCACCTGCGTCACAAGCCCTTTACTCCATTGGATCGACCGCGCGAGTTGGTTTTGGCCTGTCCTTCGTTCAAGAGCAGTGTGAATCTTTCTCGTATCGTTCGATTGGCTGGTTGTGCATCTGTCGAAAGAATCATCGCATGTGGATCTGGAAAAATTGATCCGACCATTGCGCGGGACGGTGGTGAACATGTTCTCATTGAGCGACGACGAACTTTGATTCCTGTTTTGAAAAAGTTGAAACAGGAAGGGTATCGCTTGGTTGGTCTTGAGCAGACCGATCGTTCACATCTGATTTACGAGTATGAGTACGAACGAAAGACGGCATTGGTGATAGGTCATGAACGTCATGGGATGACCGATCAAGAACTTGCGTTGATGGATGACTTAATTGAAATTCCGGTTTACGGCTTGCCGTACAGTTACAACGTGGTGACAGCCACGACGATGGCGGTATACGAATACCTCCGCCAATTCCCCTCGGGCTAGAAGGTTCGTTCTCATTGGGTTAGAAGGTGATTCACAAAACAACGTATCTAACTTTTCTTAATCCTGATCTTAATCTTTATCTTACTCCCTTCTTTTAAAGCTTGATTCGGATGTCTGTTAATCATTGGTCAGTAGGAGTGAGGTTAAGATTAAGCGTGTAGGACTAAATTCAAAACCGCTTGTCCTGACAAACGCCCCATCCTTAAACATGTCAATCTTTGCCAAACGCCTGCGATTTTGATCAGAAACCTTCGTAAACGAGCAAAACTTCGTTTCTCTATTGAAACGATTCAGCCTAAAATGAGTGAATGAAATCGCTGAGCAAACGAAAGATTCGTCTGCCGTGAATCCTCATCCCATTAGTTCACAGGAACCTCCCGTGGAAAAAACGTATGTGGGCCCTTTCCTGATCGTCAAAAAGCTTGGCAGCCGTCGGCAAAAAGTTTATCACGCCCGACAGACTGAGCAGAATCGTGACGTAGCCCTTAAGTTTATTTCTGTGCCGCCATCAGTTGAGTGGTCGAAAGCGCTCGACAAGATTGATCGCGAAGTCAACGAGCTTCAAAAGCTGCAGCATCCGAATCTTGTCAAGGTTTACGGTGCGGGCGTTGATGAAGATCGGATCTTCTTTGCGACCGAGTTGATTGAAGGCGAATCTTTGTCAGCGATCTTGGCGCGTCGAGGCAAATTAACTCCCGATCTCGTCGTTGAATACGGACGGCAAATTGCGGAAGTGCTTCGTTATTTGCATTCTCAGGATCTAATTCATTCGAAATTAACTCCAGAAAAAATCTTGGTCACTGAAGACCACCGGATCAAGATTTCTGATTTGAGATTAAATCGGTCGAAGCGTCGTCGCTGGGACTCTACGCGTCGGCGCGAGTTGGATATCGCAGCTTATATGGCACCAGAACAATTCACCGAAGGCGCAACACAGAAATCCGATTTCTATTCGCTGGGTGTGATTCTATTCGAGATGCTTTCGGGCAAGTTGCCTTACGCTCCCGATACGATGGGGCGAATGACGAAACAAAAAATGAGAGCGCCGGTTCCTTCAGTTGCCTCGCATGTCATGAATTGCCCAATTTGGTTGGACAAGATCGTCACCCAAATGCTTTCCCCGAATCCGCGCAAGCGTCCTCATACGGCACGCGCAATTTCACTTGCGTTTGACGAAATCAAGAATATTGCTGCCACGAAAAAGTCAGCGGCTTCACAAATGGTAAGCGGTTTTAATCCATTGAATGCGGGGCAAGATAAATCAGAAGCCCGTCGATTGTTAGGAATCAAAAAGCCAAAGAAGAAAAAGGAAGAGGTGCCATTTTTCCAAAAAGTTTGGTTTCAAGTGGCAGCCTTGATGGCGATCGTGGCGATGACGGTTTTCTTGCTGATTCCAAAAAGTGCCGGACAGATTGTCGCCGAAGCACGCGCGATGATTGAGTCCAATGACTCAGAAAAGTGGAGCGAAGCCCGTTTCGAGCTTCAACCAATCATGGATCGGGGTGGGAAATACGCTGATGAAGCTGAGGAGTTGTACTATACGTCGCGTCGCCAGTCGTTGGTTTTGAACGCTGAGAATGGGATGAGTAATCGTCTCCAAAACGAAAATGTTCAATTGTTCGGCAAAGCCGTTCGATTTCAACAAGATGGCAGAGATGCCGAAGCACGTGAGATCTTGACGCAGTTGGTAGTCAGCGTTGATCCCAATGGTTCAGATCGACATGTCTATGCCGAGTCGAAGTCTCGACTCGCGGCGCTGGTCATCAAAGAAGACCTCCCCAAGGATGTAGCGGAGTTAAGTGACTTGATCGCGAAAGCCAGAGACGCGTCGACTTCAGGGCAATTGTTGGAAGCCCATGATTTACTCGCAAGAATCGCTTATGAGTTTACAGGGGTCGAGGGATATGAAGCCGTTGTTTCAGCGGCTAGCGATCAGTTGATTGCCATAAAAAAGAGAATAGCGGGTGGAGAAGATGTTGGGTTAGAACAAGACGATGCCGCTGATGGTAGTTGATTAGAGATTAGAGATTAGAGATTAGAGATTAGAGATTAGAGATTAGAGATTAGTGATTAGTGATTAGTGATTAGTGATTAGTGATTGATAATTGATAATTGATAATTGATAATTGATAATGGATAATGGAGTAACGCCTCGTTTATTTGGGCGTCTCACTTAAGCCGAGTGAAATTGTGATGTGATTTCGAAACGTTTTTCTACGAGTTTGAGAATGCCAACTTACGGTAGTTTTGAAGAACTT
>CAYMFZ010000018.1:0-24266 GCA_964389585.1 uncultured Pirellulaceae bacterium
GTACCGATCCTTGAAAATCTGTGTCTCATCTGTGGGTGTTGGATTCCGATTTGATTGGCGTAGAGATTTCCTAGGCGTTTCGCCTCCTGTGCCGTGAGTCAAAATTGGTCAACGATTCGCCGACGATCAGCATCAGGTTCGCAATAAATCGCTTGGATTTTAGGAAAAATGTTGACAATCGAGATGAAGTCCGAAAAAGCGATCCGCTTTCAAAAGCGATACGCCTCATTACTTGCTTCTCCATTTGCTCTGTCGATTCGAGGATAGAGTCCAAACGCGTGTCGCAATCGGCTTGAACCCTTACGGTTGACCCACTGGCAAGCTCAATCACTATTTGCGAAATAAACTTGGCTTTCGACTCGTGGTTTGACTTCTGCTCGAATCGGATTTTCACCAATTTGATTTTCTCATTAACATGAGCAAGTCTCAGCCAGATCATGTTTTCGATCTGATGTGTGTACAGCTCATTAAGCAAATTTTGAGAATCCCGAATCAGTAGCTTGAATCTTTTCATGATCGTCTCCAGGGGCTAAACCAAATGTGTCTATGAAACTATACGGCCATCTAGTAGTATTGGTCCAATAGATAAGATTGACTCTTTGGATTGAAAAAACGAATAGGTGAAATTGTGGACTGGCTGAATTATCACCACCTGCTTTACTTTTGGACGGTGGCCAAAGAAGGCGGAGTCACTCGCGCCGCAGAAGTCTTGCACCTAGCTCAGCCGACCTTGAGTAGCCAGATCAAGAAACTGGAAAAGTCGATTGGTCATGACCTGTTTGAACGCTCTGGACGCTCCCTCGTCTTAACGGAAACAGGCCGATTGGTTTATCGATATGCCGACGAAATATTTGGGCTGGGCCGTGAACTTTCGGATGTTCTGCACAATCGAACGGAAGAAGATAAATCACGGTTTCTTGTGGGGGGGCAAGGCGCACTTCCCAAATTGGTTGCATACGAGCTGCTGCGACCAGCCTTGGAATGTGAAGAAAACGAATACCAGCTTGTTTGTTCCGAAGGAAAAATTGGGGAATTATTGGGCGAACTAGCGATGCATCGGCTGGATTTAGTAATCGCTGATCGCCCACTTACGCCAGACACGCACGTGCGAGCTTTTAACCATTTGCTCGGAAAATGTGGCGTGACCATTTATGGAACCAGTAAGCTCGCGCGAAAGTACAAAAAGAATTTTCCAGAGTCGCTTAACTCTGCGCCAATGTTATTGCCTACCCAAAACACATCGCTTCGACGGTTGCTTGAGCAATGGTTCGATGAAAATGACATCCATCCGATCATTGCCCACGAGTTTGAAGACAGTGCCGTCCTAAAAGTGTTTGGCCAATCAGGGCACGGGCTTTTTGTGACGCCTTCTGCAATTGAAGAAGACGTTTGTCATCAGTACTCGGTCAAGGTCGTTGGGAGAATTCCGGAAGTTGTCGAACGCTTCTATGCGATTTCGATTGAGAAGCGGTTGAAGCATCCGGCGGTCGTGAAAATCTCCCAGGCGGCTCGCGACGGATTATTTGGTTCGAGTTGAGCTAGAACCTTTCTTCTGATCAAAAACCAAATGACTAGAACCGACAAATCCAGCCAAATCAGGTTCTTTCATCGAAGCGTACCAGCCCGGGCGATTGAAAAACAATGCAAAAACCAGTGTTTCACCAGTCCTGTTGCATTATTTGTTTTTTGAATGGTTCGTTTGTATATTATCTATTGGATCAATAGGTCGGTTGGGACGTATAAACTATTAAGTGAGAGTGAACCACGCAAAAGTTGTTTTGGGAGTCGAGTTCATGAAGGTATTGAAGCAATCGGTGACGTCTCAGGGTGTTCGAAAGGCCTTGGCCTTGATCGTTTCTTTGATTCTTGGATTGATTTGTGCTGTTGCATTGGGTGGTGATTTGCCAGTCGATGAAGAAGGAACGGGGCTAAGTGAACCGGGGCAATCGTCTATTAACTTATGTCCTGATCATGAGGCTATTTGACGGTGGGCCGCAGGCGATAGCCTCGCGCAAATTAACAAGCAAAACGAACCATTCGTTGGTTTGGCCCGAGGCTAGCGCCAATGGCTCATAATTTTTGGGTAAGCTCTAATTAATTTGGATTTGGAAAACCCGTTGGCGGAACAAACCAATTCATGAACAAGATCCCTGCACACGAGAAAAGCATCGTCTGGTTGTTGTTTGCATTTTCATTGATTATTGCGACATCGTATGTCGTTGCGCGAACGATTGGAGATAGCCTGTTTCTTTCACGTGTGGGGAACGATCATCTGGCGTTGGTTTTCGTAATGTCGGGAATTGGCACGGCAATTGTCGCATCGGGTTGGTATTTGCTGACGAGAAAATTCAGCATTACCGCGACGATTCAGTATTCGAGTGGTTCGTTCGCATTGCTCACGTTGGTCGCCCTTTTGTTACTGCCACACTATCACCATTCGTTTTGGCTGCTTGCTGCAATTTACTTGTTGGCGGATATCAAAGGCTGTATCAATGCGATCAACATTGTTTCCGCGCTCAACACGAAGCTCGGTAGAGACGCGAGCAGACCAGCTTGGGCGCTCGTTGGATTGGCGGCACCAATCGCCGCGGTGTTGATGGGTAGCTTTCTTGCCGTTGAATCTGCCTCGATTAGTATTCGCGCTTGGTTGGTCGTTGGCTTTTTTCTTGACTTAGTGGCAATGGGAATTGGCGTTGGTCTTGGAAGGGCAACAAGCGTAAAAAGTCGGATGGCCATCGAGCGAATTAGTTTGAAAAACCAAACCGCGATTTTGAGGAAAGATTTGTCCAACGATCGTTCCGATTACTTTCGTGATCCGATTTTAGTCAAATCGAAAAAGTATGTTTGCTCCGAGCAGTTTGGGCGTTGGATCGGGATTCTTATCGCAGCCAAAATTATGGTACTAACCATCATTGCGTTTGAGTGGAAGTCAGCCGTCAACAGTTTCTTCGACGGTCAAGCAGATAGCCTGGTGCGATTCTTTGGCGTCTACTATGGCGCGGTAGGACTGGCGACGATCGCGCTTCAAATGCTTGTCACTGGAAAGCTGCTAGTTCAACGAAACTTACGGCTGCCACTCCTATTGATGCCAGCTTTGCTTTTGATCGTTGCAATCCTCGTGGTAGTCAGTCCTGCCCTGTTGGCGGTTTTGGTCTTGGCCACCATTGGCAAGTCGCTTGATGCTTGGCGGCGGAGCGTTCACGATACGACGCTGAACTTTCTTTACACTCGAATCCGCCGCGGGAAGCGTCGGTTCGCAATTTCACTCAATAGTGGATTGGTAAAGCCGTTATCGGAAGTCACTGCGGCCTGCGTTATTCTGTTCGGAACCACGCTTGTCTACCGATCAGTCCTGCTGGTTGTGTTAATGGTATGGGTTATGGCAGCGGTCAAGTTAATCGGCTTAGTCAAACCCTCGGAAACTGTTTCAAAAGTCGATGGCAAAAGGGTAAACAGCGTCAATAAGTGCCTAATTTAAACCTAAAGTTTTGCTCTGCAGTTCCCTGGCGAATCTACAACCCTTCAAACGAAATGATTTCGTTTACGACCAACCGGAAGCTCCCAAATCGTGACTGACACAAATCGCGCAGATCGATAACGATCGGCTAATTGCAAAACGAAAAAACGACTTAATCAAAGCCCGTCGTTCACTTGAAAAATCAGCCATCAAGCTTTCGAGTTTCTGGCGCGATGTCGACTGTAATGCGATGGTCGCAAGCGAAAGCCAATTGCCAGCAGCGTTTCCTGGCTCAATTTCAATCGCGAATACAGAATTGCAATCGGATATAACTACCGCATTCTCAGTTCGGCCTGAATTGATTGAGTTGCAAGCAAAACGTCGCGAAGTCTGCATTGATCGTCGGTACGGCGAGAACTTGACGCTTCCCAAGCTTGATGTGAAAGGTTTCGCTGGTCAGGATCTTGGAGGCGCGACCAGCAGCAAGGGCGATAAGACGCCTTTCGAACTTCAGTTGGGCGTGTTTTATGAAGTTCCACTTGAGCGACGCAAGGGGCGTGGAAAAATTCAAGCTGCCAATGGCAAACTGACTCAAATCGATGCCAAGATTCGATTTACCAGCGACAAGATTCGAGCCGAGCTTCAGGATGCGGCTTCGGCTGTGAACGCGGCGTTTGAGCAGATTGAACAATCGCGAGAAAATTTGCGTTTGACGAAGAAGTCGTTGAGCCTAGGACGGATCGCATTCAACGAAGGCGATATCGACCTCATCACGTTGAATATTTATGAAGCCGCCGTTGCAGATGCCGAATTGCAGTTGCTTGATGCCCAGTACAAGTATTTCTTCTACCGTGCCATCTACGAAACCGCAAAAGTTGGACTCGCTTTCGAAAATTGAGTCTCGGTGGGCTGGCAATTGGCAGAGAGTTGGGAGAGCCAACCAGGCATCGCGTTACAAACTGCGGAGCCCAACAATGAGTCTCTGGTCTAGCCTTAGCAAGGCTTTCAGTCAATCAAATCGTGAATTGGCAAGAATCACCTGAGCTCGCGGGTTCAGTTTCGCAGATTCAGTTTCACTATGAATGCGATATCGAAATCGAGGAAGTTATTTCGAAACGTGTGCTCATATTCACTTACCCTTCCCCGCCACCGATTAGAATTGCATGATTGCTTCGTTCATGTGAATCACTTTGATAAAGAGTTGCCATCCGGTGAAAATTGGAAGACGAAAATTTCATCAACCGCCTGCAATACGTTCCATGGCTAATGGATTCACACTTGTTGAGCTGTTAGTCGTCATCGCGATCATCGGCATCCTGATCGGAATGTTGTTGCCCGCAGTACAAATGGTACGCGAGTCTGCGCGACGGACCTCCTGTCTGAATAATGTGCGGCAAATTGTTCTTTCGGCGCATAATTACGAATCAGCCCACGGTCATTTTCCTCCCAGCTACGAACTGGACCCTGGTGGCACAGCAACAGGCAATGGTTCTTGGTCGATTCACGCGCAACTGTTGCCTTTTTGTGACCAAGCGAATGCCTACAAGATGATTGACTTCGGTCAGTCGTGGAGCGATGCGAGCAACGTTGCAACGGGCGTTCCAATAATGCGTGTTCCGATGTTCATGTGTCCCAGCGAAGTCAACGACACGGTTCGGCTTAAGAATGGATCTGCGCTAGTTCATCCACAAAACTTTGGTTTCAATTTTGGGACTTGGTTGGTCTACGATCCAGCAAATGGCAATCGAGGTGACGGAGCGTTTTATGTTAACGGCAAAGTTCGATTTTCTGACATTCGCGACGGAACGAGCAACACGCTATGCCTTGCCGAAGTCAAAGCGTTTACGCCCTACATTCGCAACACGCAAGATCCCGGGCCTACCCCGCCAACTGATCCGAGTGCATTTATGGGTTTCTCGGGGGAGTTGAAACTAGGTGCAGGGCTGCATAGCAACACTGGGCATACTGAATGGTGCGATGGTCGTGTTCATCACTCAGGAATCACGACGGTGTTTACGCCAAACACGGTGGTGCCCTATGAACACAACGGCCAGACTTACGATATCGACTGTAACTCCGAGAAAGAAGGAAACAGTACGTCGAAGGCCACTTATGCAGCGATCACATCACGTAGTTACCACGCTGGCGGGATGGTCAGCGTAGGACTCATGGACGGTTCTACTCGTTCGATGGCAGACACGGTTGATCTAACGACATGGCGTTCATTGGGAACGATCAGTGGTAGTGAGGTCATTGATTCAGAATTCTGATTTAGCTCGCCGTCGCGTGCAGAATTCCTCGCAGGATCCGTTTAAAATTGGTGGGTCTAAATCTGCTTCGAAATCACTTGGGTTCACGCATGATTCGCCAAACCTACATTCTGTCGTTGTTGCTCGGTCTTCTGATTTTTTCGAGTAGCTCATTTTCGCTTGGGCAAGAAAAACCGCATGTCGTCGTGGTGGTTGGTACCCATCACTACTCAGCTCACCTCACATTGCCACCCTTTTCCAAAGAACTTGAGCGACTCGGTTTTCGCACGTCGTTGGTAATGGGCGAAGGGGATCCGGAAAAGAAAACCGAAAACGTGTTGCCAGGAATCGAAGCCCTCGATGATGCAGATGTGGCAATCTTCTACGCGCGGTTCCTGAATTTGCCCGACAAAGAATGGAAGCAAGTCGAGTCCTACATCAAATCTGGCAAGCCAATGATTGGTCTGAGAACTGCCAATCACGCGTTCAAGTTTCCCAAAGAGGATCCGCGTTTTCATTGGAACGACGGTTTTGGGCGTCGCGTACTTGGGACGCCATACGTTGCGCATCAATCAACCGAGACCAATATCAGTTTGATCGAAAAATACAAAACGCATCCAATTCTTACGGGTGTCAATAAAACCAATTGGGAATCCGCTGCGAAGCTTTACCTGACTCGGTTGCAACCCGGTTGCGTTCCTCTGGTGCTGGGTGAAGGCGAAGGCAAGCCACGCTTGCTGGAAAAGAGTTTTGGGACGATTCAGGTCAACGAATCGGAAACCGACGTCGTCGCTTGGACTTGGCAAAATGAGTGGGATGCCAAAGTTTTCGCTACTTCGCTGGGACACGCGGAAGATTTTGGCGAGGAGTCTTTTACCCGAATGTTAATCAACGGAGTCTGCTGGGCGACGGATCATCCGCTTCCTAACGCGGATGAAAAAATAACGACGTGGGATATCGAGATGGAAGTGCCCAGCAAATACGCGCCACGCCGAAAGTAGCTTCTACGGAGATTAATTCTTGATAACTGGTTCAAGCACGATGTTGCGATAGGTGACGTTGGTGTGATCGCCTTGCAAATAGATCGGACCTGGCAAGGCTGGATTCGTATGAATCGCACCAGCAGTTGGGCCGGACGCAGGTTGGTTGTCAATTACTTTCTGGCCATTGAGAACAACGGTAAAATGGCGATCGACAAGCGTGATGTCGTATGTTTGCCACTCACCTCCAGGTTTTCCAGCGTTGGCGGTTGGCTTAATCGTATTGAAGATCGCGCCCACTCCCTGAATGCCTTGCATTCTACTATCGCGATCGACAACTTGTGCCTCATACATTCCGCGAAGGTACACGCCGCTGTTACGTTTTTCTTCGACAAGGAATTCGATGTGTAATCGAAAGTCCTCGAATTTCGCTTCGGTTTTCAGATTCGCGTAGGCACCGGTCGCGCTGAAGTCTGTCTTGGGCGTCGTGTTTTTCAATAGCCCATTCTGAACGCTCCAACCATTAACTTTGTCCTTTTCGTGCGGA
This sequence comes from uncultured Pirellulaceae bacterium, assembly GCA_964389585.1. Lineage (GTDB taxonomy): Bacteria > Planctomycetota > Planctomycetia > Pirellulales > Pirellulaceae > Mariniblastus. Next base: position 7,234 of record CAYMFZ010000018.1, read on the forward strand.
ACCCAACCGGTCATGTTTTTGCCGTTAAACAAAGTAACTGGTTTTCCAAATTTGACTTTCGAAAGATCAGGAGCAGTTTGAGGCATCGGAGGAATTTTCGTTCCGGTAAACGTATCGCGTTGCATCTTTCCATTGGCAAGTTCACGTTCGATGATTCCGTCCAGCAAACCATTCTTAATGCCGACATCGACATAAGTGATTTTGGCTTTTGCGTCTTTCTTGCGTTTCTTTTTCATTTGAAACTTAAGGCGGCCATCAATCAGTTCAACATCTTTGTGAGGGCCCGTTGAGCCGATGTAGATTCGCATGAAGACTTTTGGCTTGCCGTCTTGTTCGACAATTCGCATCCACGCTGGCGTTTTCGATTCGAGATCAAGCGACCAATCTCCGGCAAGACCAGTCGGTATCGTGTTGGCGGTTGAGCTAGGCTTGTCTTCCTGCTGTGGAGCGGCAATGGATGTTGCTTTTCCACGTAGGTGGCTATCAAACCATGGTACGAACTGATGCTCATCATCAGCCCTATTAGGCCAGCCGTGTCCTCCCCCTTCTTTAATGACAACTTCGACCATGGCACCCTTTTCGCGTGCTGCTTTTTGAAAACTCGTTGCCTGATGGAGAGGAACAACTTCGTCGGCATCGCCGTGAATAATAAAAACGGGCGCCGTCGATTCGCTGACGTGGTAGATCGAAGACATGTGGCGTCCCAAGGCTTCACGGCCTTCGGGAGTTTCAGATTCCGGTCCGAATGCGGGCTGCCACTTCGACTGCTTGCCAACGCCGACTGCCATGTCACCTGGCTCGGCCCAATTGCGATAATCGGTTGGCGGGTAGAAAACAGCAGTGGCTTGCACTGCACTGCTGACACGGTCGACCGGGTCTTTGGCCTTTGGGTCGCCGGCTGCGCCTTTGGTGGCAAGTATCAAACTCAAGTGACCGCCGGCGCTACTTCCAGTTACGCCGATTGTGTTCGGGTCAATTTCCCAGCGATCCGCGTTCTTACGAATGAAGCGAACAGCTCGATGCATGAAGCCCATGATGTCACGGACTTTGTAACGAGGCTGTGAGCCGTGAATGACAGCGAAAACGGTGTAGCCATGATCGGTGTAGGGTTTTGAAAAGTTGTCGCGGAGCTTACGGTGATTTGACTTCCAACCCCCACTGACGATTTTTATGATCGCCACACCATTCGGGTCGGCTGGTTTGAAAACATCCATCGTTAATGCGACGCCTTCGAACTTGTGATAGATCACATCCCGTTCGCGCTCGACTTTTGTTGTGTCTTGGGCGTCTGAGGGTTGAGCAAGCAGGATGCAACTGAAAAAAACGGGTAATAGAAGGCAGCGAAGTTTCTGCATTGGAGGGCCTCAGGCAAAATGAATCGTCTCGTAGTTCAATAGCATAGCAGCTTGATTATGCACGTGTGGAAGAACGGAAAACGCTGGCTAACCGTGACGGAAAACGCTGGCTAACCGTGACGGAAAACGCTGGCTAACCGTGTTGAATTTCCTGAGCTAGAATGAAGCTCAATCTACTTGCTAGACTTGCTGCTCAATCCGCTTGAAAATGCCGGAACTCAAAACTCAAATTTCATGGTTTGAAGAATGAAAAATTTGACATATTTGCTTACCTTAGTCGTCGTTGCAGTTTTCACCGCGAGCGGTTGCTTTGTAGAAACGACTTCCGCAGACGAATTGAAACCAAACATCGTTCTGTTTTTCGTCGATGATTTCGGTCAGCGTGATTTGTCGTGTTATGGAAGCACGCTCTATGAAACGCCACACATGGATCAACTTGCACGAGACGGAATGCGTTTTACCAACGCCTACGCCGCCTATTCGCGATGCGTTCCCTCAAGACAAGGGCTGTTGTCAGGAAAATACCCAAGCCGAATTGAGTACACTGCGGATCAAGCGAAAGAGCACACCCACCATCTTCCACTTAGCGAAGTAACATTCGGCGATGCACTTAAAGAGCACGGCTATCGGACTTGTTACATCGGCAAGTGGCATCTCGGCAAAAAGGGCGGCGGCCCTGGCGATCAAGGCTTCGAGACTGTCATTCACAGCGGATCAGCAGGTGCGACGGGAAGCTACTGGGCACCGTTTCCAACAGAGAAAGGTCACTACGTCGACAATCCGGTTGATGGGAAAATTGGCACGGCGGAAAGCGAAGGCGATTACCTAACTGATAAGTTGACTGACAAGGCTGTCGAATACGTAAACGCCAATAAGGATGGTCCGTTTCTAATGGTGATGGCCCACTACGCGGTTCATACGCCAATCGAGGCTCCTGAATCAGTCAAGAAAAAGTACCAGAAGAAACTACGCAAGGCGGGAGTTGAGATCGGCGGCAAGAAAGTTGACGCTGACTTTGTCACAGATCGGCAAGGCGTCGTAAAGATGGTTCAAAACAATCCCGCTTATGCGGCAATGGTTGAAAGGACTGACGATAGCCTTGGCCGAATCATTGAAGCACTTAAAGCCAATGGAATTGAAGATCGCACGATGGTTATCTTGACCTCCGATCATGGCGGACTTTCAACTCGGGGTATCGGAAATAATCGAGCGCTGGCGACTTCAAATGCGCCGCTTCGTCAAGGAAAGGGTTCTATCTTCGAGGGTGGAATGCGCGTTCCGTTGATCGTAAAGTGGCCAGGAAAGATCAAACCTAACGCGACATCGGCAGTTCAGGTGACGGGAACAGATCATTATCCAACAATGTTGGAGATGGCCGATGTTCCACTTTTGCCGGAGCAACATGTCGATGGCAGGAGTTACAAAAAAGCGCTCTCAGGGGAAACGTATCAACGGGCCCCGATGTTTTGGTACAAGTGGACCGCTCGTCCAGATAGCACGGGCGATACGCGGTCGATTTCTTACGTTGAGGGTGACATGAAAGTCATTCAATGGCTTGACGAAGATTTGGTCGAGCTGTTTGATCTTTCAAAAGATGAGGGTGAGCAGACTTCGTTGACAGAGTCTCAGCCCGAGAAAACGGCTGAAATGTTGAAGCAATTATTGGCAATGGAAAACGAAGTTGGCAATCTGCGCGAGAAAGGTCGCAAACAACTTGACCGTCGGCTGGAGCGATTAAAAGAAAAGGCGAAAAAGCGATCGAAGAAGTAGAACGATTGTAGATCGGGTGTCCTCAACTGTTTCGCACTACCGCCTCAATTGAGTTCGAACTTCGCGATTTCTAGAGTTCAATTTTTACTTTTCGTTTCCATGTAGAAATTTCGATCCAGCTCAAACTGACGAATCTCAGAGCTGTGGGTTAATGTTTGTTTTTGTTCAGTCGGCGTGACCCAAACTTCGTCCGTTCCGTTGAAGCGGACTTTGATTGGAATCGAAAATCCTTCGACAACATTTTCAAAGCTGTACTCAATCGCATTGCCGTTTAGGCGATACGAAAGGACGGGGATCTTTGTGGTGCGAAGGTACTGATCAAAGAACTTTCCAAAGTCGACGCCGGACTCTTTGCTCATGTAGTCTTCGATTTCTTTGGTAGTTACGGTTTTGTGCCAAAACGTTTCATTGATTCCACGCAAGATTGAGCGCCATTTTTCGTCGTCGTTGATGACATGCCGCATCGTGTGCAGCATGTTGCCACCTTTGTAGTACATGTCGCCGCCTGACCCTCGCCCGTTGACGTTGTAGTCTCCGATGATGGGTCGATCGTTCTTGATTAGCTTTCGACAGCCGATGACGTAGTCATGCCCCTCTTTCTTCGTGAAGTGATATTCGACAAAGAGGTTTTCCGAATAGTTCGTGAAGCTTTCGTGGATCCACATGTCGGCGGCGTCCTTCATCGACACGTTATTGCCAAACCATTCGTGGCCCGACTCATGGACGATGATGAAGTCGAATTTCAGGCCAACGCCAGTCTGGCTTAAGTCACGACCACGGTAGCCATTCTTGAATCCATTTCCATAAGTTACAGAACTTTGGTGTTCCATTCCGAGGTAAGGAACGACCACGAGCTTGTAGCTGTCTTCATAGAAAGGGTATTTGCCGAACCAATGTTCGAATGCCTTAAGCGTGCGAGGTGTTTCTTTGAAGTGTTTCTCGGCAACCTCACGTTGATGATCGAGAACCCAGTAATCCACATCGAGCTTGCCGCCCTCCCCTTCAAACGTCTCGGAGAAATTGACGTAGTTGCCGATATTCATATTCACGCCGTAGCTGTTGATCGGGTTGGTGACGATCCAGTGATACGTTTTCAACTTTTTGGTTTGGTCGTGATCAGTTTTGTCGAGGCGACCGTTGGCAACCGCGACCAAGTTCTCAGGGACGGTGATGCGAATCGCCATTCCATTATCCGGTTCGTCGTAGCCATGATCTTTGACAGGCCACCAAACGCTAGCGCCAATTCCTTGGCAGGCGGTGGCTGCAAAGTGATTCCCGTTTTCGTCTCTTCGCCAGTCAATCCCGCCATCCCACGGTGGTCGAACGGCGACGGTTGGTTTGCCTTCGTAAGCGATTACGATTGAACTTTCGGTGCCAGCGGCAAGTTCATTTTCGAACTCAATGTAGTAGACGTTACCGTCTCGTTTGAATTTAAGTTCGGTTTCGCCTTGCGCGACGCTGGTGATCTTTAACGGTTCCTGAAGATCAATTTGCATTTTCTGTCCAAGCTTGAGGACAGAAAAAGTAATTTGGTTGGATCCCTTCAGCGTCCGCGTTTCAGGATCGACGGCGATAGCCAAATCGTAGTGCTTGAGATCCCACCATTCGCGTTCAGGAGTGATGGATCCTCGTAGTCGATCGGCTCGCGTAAACTTTTGCTTTGTTTCTTGCGCGAGTGATTTCTGGCAATGACTCGTTACGGAAACGAATGCGAAAAGAAGCATCGCAATCGAAAGCAGTTGGGCAGACGAATTTTGGAGAGTAAATCGAAATTGCATTGTTTCCGCACTTTTTCGCTTTGTTGATAATGAAGATTCAAGTTTAGAGTTTAGCAGGAAAAACAGCGAGGATTTTGTTTTGGATTGGAAGACAGCAGGAGAGCTGCAAAGTCGCTTTCGAAAAACGGAAGCTTTTGTATTTTTAGTGTGACTTTTGCCGAGGGGAAGCAAGCTGACAAGTAGACTCCATTATCAATTAAACATTTGCTGAAATTGGGTTTTGCGTGAGTCTTGGAAACTTCCGGCAGAAGTTACCCACCAAAACGTTTAGCAATCACCAAAACGTTTAGCAAACAATGGGTGCGGGTCGAATTGCTTTTTTGCGTTGAAGTGTTCCTTGGGTTGAAATCAATTAGCTCGATCATGCTTGTTTAAAACGGTGAAAGTCCAAAGAAAAAGGCCAGGCAAGAATGACTTGCCTGGCCTTGAGTTCATAAGGTGAAAATAGAAAGCTTATTTGTCGTTTTCAAAACTTGGGCGACGTGGAGCATCGCCACCGCGACCACCATCACCTCCACGTCCACCTGCTCCTCCACGGCCTCCTTCACCGCCGCGACCTCCGGCTCCGCCTCGTCCGCCTTCACCACCGCGACCGCCAGCTCCTCCACCACGACCGCCGCGACCTCCAAACATTCCAGAGAAGTCGGGTGACATTTCGTCCAGTGAGATTTTTCCGTCTTCGTTTTTGTCAAGCGAACGAAGCGCGGCAACGGCGGCTTCGATTTCTTCTTTTGAGAGTTCGTTGTTCTTGTCTTTGTCGAGTGCTTTCATGACGGGCATCATTTGAAGGAATCGACCCATGTCAGGTCCGCCACCACCAGGTCCACCAGGGCCGCCGCGTCCTCCGCCTTCACCACCACGTCCACCGGCTCCTCCCCGACCACCACGCTCGCCCTGCCCTGCTTGGCCGGGCTGACCAGGTTGGCCCGCTTGACCACGACCTTCGCCACCACGACCGCCGCGTCCACCTTCTTGCATGCGGGATTCGAACATCTTTTTGATTTGAGTCTTGGCTTCATCTCGAGAGATGAAGCCATCACTGTCAGCGTCCATGCCATCAAACCGAGGCTTCACTCTCTCACTTGCTTCATCTTTTGAGATTTTTCCATCGTCGTTTTTGTCACTGCTCATGATTAGGTCAACTACCTGACCGACATCTTGTGCATTCGCAACTCCGCCCATTATGAAGGCGATTGCTGCTGAAAGAATTAAAGTACGCATCGGTTTCCTCTTTTAGATTTTGTTTGTGGTTAATTGAATGTGTTGTCCGCGACCCTTGTTCGCAGAAATAAGAAGTTGCGAATGCTACTTCAAGTGATGCCCCGAAATTTCTATTCTGAGTCGATACAGTACAGCGTCTTGTTGGAACGCAGGAAGATTTGACCATCCGTGATCGCGGGTGTCGAACTGAATTCTTCGTTTTCAGTTGTCACTCGGTTGGATGCCAGATTGGTAAATTCGCCTTTGGCATCGAAAACCAGCATCTCGCCTGATTTTCGCACGTAATAGAGTTTATCGTCTGCAACGACCGGTGACGCATAATCGCTGCTCATGCCACCACGTCCTCGACGGCCGCCGCTACTGGATGGCTGAGCTTCAGGTTCGGGCAATCGCTCCGACAAAATTTCTTCGCCAGTTTCAGCGTTTATCGATTGGATTTTTCCGCGCGAGATCAAGAACATTGCGTCATTGGCCACGACTGGACTCGCGTAACTCGCACCAAATCGAGAAGTCCACTTCGTATGAGATTCGGTCACATCGCCTTTGCCACCGACTTTGACAGCCAATGAGCCTCCGCCACTACGTCCAGCCGCCGCTGCGTAGATGATTCCATCGTTCACCATGACGCTGGTGTAAAACGAATCTCCAGGAGCGCCCTCGGTTAGCCATCGCATTTTTCCTGTCTTTGGATTCATGCCCCAGATTTCGCCAGCGACGCCCAAGACCAAATCGCTGCGCGTGTCGTCGACTTTGACGATCAGAGGTGTGCCCCAGCAAGAACGAAGTCCATCTGCGACTTCTTTCCAGACTTGTTCGCCCGTGTTCTTGTTAAAAGCAATCAACGACATGCTTTCGCAGATCGCAGGGACAATCACAAGATCGTCGTAGAGGACTGGGCTCGAAGCCGATCCCCAGTTGCGATCATCCGAATCAGTGCCAACGCTTTTGTGCCAAAGTTCTTTGCCCTCGAGATCAAAAGCATAGATCCCGCTCTTGCCTAAAAATGCGTAAACATTCTTGCCATCTGTAACAGGAGTATGCGAAGCGTATCCGTGTTGAGGAACGCCCATGCCCTGGTAGATATCTTCGGGCATGATTCCATCAACTGTCTTGTTCCAAAGGATGCTTCCGGTGGTGCGGTTTACGCAAACAACATGACGTTTGAGATCCTCGATTTTCTCGTCGTCTTCTCCCACTCCATAACCCGAGTAGCAAGTCACGATGACTTTGTCGCCAATGATTACTGGAGATGAAACACCCGCCCCAGGCATTGCCGTTTTCCATTTGATGTTTTTAGTTGGGCTCCATTCCACAGGTGCAGGAGTTTTGGACACTCCAGCGCCGTTGGCTCCGCGAAATCGTGTCCAATCGTCTGCGTTGGCTTGAAGTGCAACAAACATCACTAGCGCGGCAACGGGAAACAGCGAAAAGTGGAAAGGTAACAAAACGTGTCGGTGGTTCATCCTCGCTCCTGGTTCAAAATAAACGAGCTCGTTCTCGTGCCGTTCGATATGACGACGCGATCGAGATTATAGGGCATTGAAATTACGATTGGCGGCTCACAAAGCGCTTCCAATTGCGAATTTAACAGTCGTTTCAAACGCGTGTTCCGAAAAAACGACTCATCTTGATTAGCTTCGTTTGATTGGCTTGGTTTTAATTGACCAATCCGATCCGATTGAACCGGGAGTTGTTCAGGCTTGCCTCTTTAATCACGCTGGTGAAGACATCAGAGGACTGAAAACTGCCCGTTGGCGAATGGAATTGGGATATTCGCTCCACTTCTCATCCCAATGGCTTATCTTTAATCCATATAGTGATGTGAATGTTCAGATTGTGGCTTGTATTATGATTTCTTAGCTCTATTCTGGAGTGAAATCAAATAACCATATTCAGTTGTTAAGGGTCTGATGATGACAAGTTTACCTTTGCCGACCAGCAATGAGCAAGCGGACGCCACTGTTGCAAAGAGGGAAGACAATGGGAAAGAAGTTGAAAAGGTAGCCGAGGAACCAACACCCGGCTTGAAAATTAATCCGGTCAAAGGGGCCGCGGCGTTTTCGAAGAGTATTGCGATTCTCCAAATGATCGCTGACTCGGATGATCCGCCATCCATTTCAACTTTGGTCAAACGAAGTGGGCTTCCTCGGCCGACGCTCCATCGTTTGCTCAAGGCACTTGCCGCCGAAGACATGGTGGAGCCACGTCCCAATAAGACTTATGCGGTGGGGGCCCGTGCGTTGCAGTTGGCTGGTCGAGCCCTTGAGCAAAATGACTTGGCCAAAATTGCCGCACCTGAAATGAGTCAGCTATGCACGCAGACTCAAGAAACGGTTCACTTGGCAATTCGCAGCAGCAACGATTCGGTTTACATCTACAAGAAAGACACGCCTCACGCGGTTCGGATTGCTTCAACGGTGGGCGCGAAAGTTCCTTGCCATGCCAGTGCGATTGGAAAGTGTTTGATCGCTTATTTGTCAGAAAGCGAACAAGCTCGAATCGTTGAGTCGATGGATATGCGAAAGCTGACGGAGCACACGATTACTGACCGTGGAGAGTTGCTTCAGGAATTTCGTAGGATTCGTGAGAACGGTTTTGCGACGTCGCATCAGGAAAGCGATCTCGAGATTCAGTGCTTTGCGACTTGTATCTTTGATCGGGCAGGCCAACCTGCTGCTGGAATCAGCATCAGTGTTCCGCTTTACCGATTGAAAGAAGACAAGCAGGCCTATCTGCAACCGCTGCTGGAATGCCGTGATCGAATTACGCAGAAGCTTGGTGGTTTGGTGAAGTAGTTACCTTTACTCGGTTGTTAATTGTCATTGTCAACTCCTACTCAATTTTAGAATTGAGTAGGAGTTTTTTAATGAGTGAATTAAACGGAACAATTGATCTACAGAGTTTCGAAATAGTCCCAAGCTAAAAATTTGGGTCTGGTCATGTTCTGCGGTTTCGTCGGAAGCTTTTCGAAAGCGAAACCGATTGGAGCTGGGCCCATGTCTCGGCTTCTGAAGTTGTAAGTAGCCGATCCCCAGCGATTGCCGAATGCGACCAAGTCGAAACGAGAGAATTTTTTTGACGATCGCTCGTACGTTAAGCGTCCGCGGACTTTAAGCTCGACGCCACGTTCTTTGGTGATTCGATTCCCTGAGTAAGGGTTGGTTTCGCCCGAAGGCGGTTGGACGCATTTGGCGGTTCCGTTTAGCAAAATTTCGATTTGCTTATTGTTGACGGACACAACTTCTCCCGTCAATTTTGCATCGACAACGGCCTTTCCGCCAAACGCATCGGCTTCGCCTTTGACTTGATCAACAAAATGGAATCGGGAAAATCGTTTGGCAAAAGCTTCTGAAATCGCGAAAGTCTGGCCGGTTTGAGGGTCGCTTGGAATGAATGACTGAAGTTCTTCTGGCGTAATCCAAGCGTGATCAAAGTTGTGACGCCAAGTTTCAAATTCGGGATCGTTCGCACGCGGGAGATCGCGCGTCGTTTGTCTCAGAATCAATCCGCCCTCGGGGAAAGCGACGTTGTACTTTTTGTCCGGCGAGTTCTTTGATGCAAGTTTCGTTGTTGTATCTGCACTCTTCGTTCGCTTGATTGCTTTTTCAATCATTTTCAACGCGTCTTTGGGTCGCGTTGTGTTGATGGACGCCAGTAATTTGCCATCGACGGTCGCGACGTAAAGTCCCTGCCGAGTTGGGGTTGGTTTGGTCTTTCCAGCGTAATGCCCTTGCTCGGCGATCTTGCGGAACAGCTTGCCTTCTTCGTCTTGTTGGTGTTGCAGGTAATTGATGTCAACTGCGACGCTGACGAAGTTCTCTTTTAACTTCGCAATGACTTTGTCGTCAGAAAAAACGGACGCACGGCCCGTAACGCCATTGTTTCAGACACAGCCCAAGGGGTCGCCGTTCATCGCCCAGATAAATACTGGCTTTTGTTTTTCACTTGCGATTTCTACACCAGGCCAGAGTCCGGGGATCCAATCGATCTGACGCCATTTTTCTTCGGAGTCGGATGCTTTGATGAATTCGAACATCGTGTCGAAACTCGAATCATTGTCGACGTTCGACTCGTAGGCTTTTAAGACAGCCTCCTTGTTTTGGGCGAAAATGTTTTGAGGGCAGAGCAGAAGTGCTCCGACGATGGCCAACCAAGCGTACTTTGACGTTTGAGGATGACGGATTGGTTTGAAAAAACGACTCATCTATTTCGCTCCCAATGATGTCGAAACTCTTTGGATGAAAGATGCTACTATAATCCAATCCCAGATATTACAAAAACGTCCAACAATCAGTTGGTTGTATTTGGCAGGCCGGTTAATGAAAAAGAAAGATCCAAAAATGAGCGCCAACTTCACCATCGAACCGCCCAGCAAGCAGGAGTACCACGAGTACTATGAACGGTATATCGGGAAGGTTGATCACAAGAAGTTTTGGGAATCATTTGAGGGGCAGCCATCAACTTTGAACGATCTTTTGGGTGCCCAGCCTGACGAAGAAGTTGCAAAATTACATGAGCCATACACTTGGACTTTGAAGCAGGTTATGGGGCACTTGATTGACTGTGAGCGTATTTTTAGCTGTCGCATGCTAAGAATCGCAGTCGGTGATCAAACGCCGATTCCTGGAATCGATCAGAACATTTACGTTGCGAACTTGGACTACCAAACGCCAGAGATGGCTGATCTTTTGGAAGAATTCGAACTGTTGAGAAAGGCGAACGTGCTGTTGGTCCGACGGCTTTCTTTGGAAGCGCTTGGACGCATGGGCACGGCATCGGACAATCCGACTTCGGCAAAGGCGAATCTTTACATCCTTGTCGGCCACGTAAATTACCACTTGGAAATCATGAAAAAGCGATTGCACTAACGCAGTTGCAATTGAGCTTTAGTCTAGACAGACTCGCCGATTTCGACGGCAGGATTCTCCAACTCATTCGGCATTTCAATCACCAATCGAGGACGCTATGACGACTCGTCAGTTCAGATTTTCGAAAGCTCACACGTTACTCGGCATCACGTTGCTGATTTTGTGTCAGTTGTTAACGCTTGGCGAATTCGCAATCGGTCAGGAGGGGGCCAAGCTTGAACGGCTCATCAAGCGAGATAATGCGGACGGTGTGCAAAAAGTTATTCAAGCGGGTCCAGCGAGTTTGTTGAAATCGAATTTGCCAAGCAGTCGAATTCCTCCTTTGCATCTCGCGATTCAAAATCGAAAAGTCGCAGCAACCAAGATGTTGCTTGACCTCGGGAGCCCGATTGTCTCAACAGATCGTCGAAAGAGGTCGGCTCTGCACTTGGCAATTTCCAGTCGCAATCCGGAAATCATCAAGGCAGTTGTTGAGAAGGCAGAGAATGTCGATTTGCGCGATCGCAACCAGGCAACGCCTTTGATGCACGCGGTGATGTATTCTTCGACGCTTGAGATAATCGAATTGCTCTTGGCCAAGGGGGCCGATGTTGAGGCCAAGAATTCCAATCAACAAAGGCCACTTCATTTGGCTTGTCATTACGGTCGGACTGAAATCGCAAGACGCTTGCTTGAGTCGGGAGCCAATGTTGCCGTCGTAGATCGACGAGGGATGACTCCCTTTTTGGCGGCCTGTTCCAAAAATGTTGAATTGGTCGATTTGTTGTTGAGCAAAGGAGCTGATCCGTTAGTAAGAAACTCAGAAGGAGAGTCGGCGTTGCATTGGGCGTGCCGCGCGAGACAGCCTGCGGTCGCTGCTCGAGTCCATACGTTTTTTGACGATGTTGACGTTCTCAATAGTCGGTCTCAAACGCCACTGCTCTTGTCAGTTCAAAACGGAAACGTTGCTGCGGCAAAGTTATTGATCGAGCGTGGGGCTGACTTGAATCGTTACGATGGCGATCGAGCCAACCCTCAAACCAATTCGAGAACAGCTTGGCCTTTGTTGCATTATCCTGCGTCACGCGGGCAAACGGAGATGCTAAAACTCCTTGTCGACTCCGGCGCGAACGTGAACGCAACGGATCCGACGGGGAACTCAGCGCTACATGGGTCTGTCACTGGAGGTGCCAACCGGGTTAAGTTCGGCTCGAATGTGCGGCCAGCAAAAAATGAGTCGACTCCGCCCGATCCTTTCTTGCAAAACATTGAATTGTTGATTGCCGCTCAAGCGGATGTGAATCTTAAGAACGATGAGGGTGCTACGGCGATCAAGCTTGCGGCTCAGCAGGACTACTTCCAAGCGGTCGAAGCGTTAGTGGATGGGGCCGATGATTTGGATTTTCAGATTGGGAATGGCCGCTTGATTCACTGGGCTGCGCAAAATGGACTTAAGAAAACGGTGAAGCGATTGTTGGATAAGAAACAGCCCAATAACGATCAGCCTAATAACGATCGCGATGAGTTGGAGCGTACGCCACTTCATTATGCATCGGCCAATGGGTCGCTACAAATTGTTGAAATGCTGATTGAAAAAGGTTTTGACACAAGTGCCAAAGACATCGACGGCATGACGGCGGTAATGATGGCGGCCGAAGGGAATCACGCGGATGTTGCCTGGGCTCTAATCCAGTCAGGAGTCCACATGGAGGCTGATTCAAGGGGCCAGACGGCCGTCCATTTGGCTGCTTGGAATGGGGCCAGCGAAGTGATCGAGGTGCTCACGAGAACAATCGACGTTGATAATTTGAAAACCGAAACAGGCTACACGCCTCAGCATGCCGCGGCTTGGCAAGGTCACGCTAAAGTCGTTGGGCAACTCGTGTTGGCGGGCGCAGATCCCAACGCGGCAGACTCAGATGGTTGGACGCCGCTTCATAAAGCTGCGTTTCGCGGTCATGCTGATGTAGTGAAAGTGCTGTTGGAAAAAGGAGCCAACAAAGATTTGAAAACGGCAGCAGGCTTAACCGCGATTTCTATGGCTGACGGGAGTAAGAAAGCGGATGTTGTGAAACTCTTGAGTGATTGATCGTCGTTGTTTGTTCCGCGATCAGAGCTTTTTGACCACCAGTCGAACTGCAAAGTCGAAATTCAATTCGACTTTCGTTGATTGCTGCGGCACTTCTTTGTGGGTAGCTTCTGCCGGAAGTTTCCAAGACTCACGCAAGACCTAATTTCAGGAAGCGTTTTATCGGTAAATGAGTTTACTCATTGGCTTGGTAACTCTCGGCAAGAGTCACCACTGGAGTTCGTATAAGAACTTTCAAGGAATAATATGCACTGACTTCAAAAGCCACCAACTTGGGCTCTTTGTCGAGAATCCTTTTTAGTCCAAGTTCTCAACCCAGTCGGTCAGCAATTTGAACTGGGCGGAAAAGTCATTCTCGTCAGTACCCAGCGGAGACTTGAAGAAGCTTGCCAAGAAAGTCAGCAGTCCGGTTTCCCCTTTTCGATCAGCCAAATCGGCGAACCGAAAAAGATCCAAGACCAACGGCGCCGCAAGAATTGAATCACAACCCTGCCACGTAAAAGTCATAATCATCGGCGTGCCGAGAAAGCCGCGAAAATGAATATGGTCCCAAGCCGTTTTCCAATCGCCAAGGCTCTTGATGTACTCAATGCTGATGTGTGTTTGCGGATCGTATCCCAAAATTTGACCAAGCAAACGGTCCTTGCTCGTGACTTTGGTTTGTTTGTTGATCGGATCGTCGAGGACTCGGCCGTCCATGTTTCCAAAAATGTTGTGCCCAACCCAACTCATGATGTCGAGATTTCGATTGGCAAATGCCGGGGCCAAAACGGATTTCAAAAACGTCTCGCCCGTCTTTCCATCATGTCCCATGTGGCAAGTTTTCATCTGCTCGGCCAGTTCATTAATTCCTGCTGGGCAGCTTCCAAGTGAGGGAGTGAAGTTGATGAACGGCCAGCCTTTTTCAATTGAGGCAATCGCATACAGTGTGCTGGCCGGGAGTGGGCAATCTGCTTTCGTTAAAGTCGACTCCAGCTCGGCCCAGGTTTTTGGCAAGCTTTCAGGGTCGACCGTCGGCTCCGTTGAAGCGAGGTTGATGACGATTACTTTTTCCAGGTCGTGGTTCGCCGCGAATTCAACAAGGTCGGCTTGGATGCGATTGATGGCAGCTCGAGCAGTTGAGTCTTCGTCGACAAACCCTTCATCGGAGAGCTTCTTGATCGTCTCACCAACGTTGTACAAAACACCAGGTCGAACGTTTTTGTCAAACTCGGCTAACTCCGATTCGCACTTAATGACCAGTTCGCGATTGATCGCAGGCGTGACTCCCGAAAGCTGAAAAGCTTCGGTGCGGCTGTCTGTTTTGCGAATCTCATGTCCGCCGATCACGATGTCTTTCCAATCGATCAACCCAAGTCCGCTAAACATTGGAAGCTGACTGACGAGGCCACAATCATCAGTCAGTTTGAGTTTAAGCGCTGCCCAACCAACGACGACGGTTGTTGAAACTCCACCATGGGCACCAACAAGCCACAATCCAACACGTTTTGACATAGAACTCTTAGAAATCGAAATTTACAAACGGAACAGAAGACAGATTTTTTAGTTAGATCAACACGCGACGCGGATCTATGTTGCTTCGTTGACTGGTGCTAACACAAATCGGAATTAAGGATTATTACTGGCCAGTCCACTACCCGCAACGGCGTGTCATTTTGGATAGACCTTTCCTATGAGCTTAGTTGGGCAAGCTGGCTTAGGCGAGTTGGAAACGTGAATGAATCGGATTGCAAAGGTTTGCGGATTGACTGAATTCATTGTTTTCGATTTGGCCCTTTCGACCTGAAATGACCGTGGTAGATTGAGACGGTTTGAGTGAGAGCTTCACCGAGAGTGTTATGGAAATTACCACAGGCAAGTCGATGTTTGAATCTGCACCTTTGAATCCGCCGGATGCCATTTTTGGCTTGATTGAGCAATTCAAGAAAGATCCGAATCCGAACAAGATCAATCTTTCCGTGGGCGTCTATCAGGACGAATCAGGGCAAACGCCCGTCATGAAATGCGTCCGGATGGCGGAGCAGAAGTTGCTTGATGCAGCAGGTACGAAAAGCTACTTGCCAATTGACGGATTGCCCGAATATCGTGCGGCGATTGGTCGGTTGATTTTGGGTGATGACTTGTTCGACCGTGATTCGGTCTACAACTCTTCGGCGCAAACACCTGGCGGAACGGTTTCGCTGCGGGTTGCAGGTGAGTTGCTTAAGCGTGTTTTCAAAGTCGACACGGTTTGGATGAGCAATCCGACTTGGGCAAATCATCCAAAGATCTATCAAGCAGCGGGCCTGAACGTTGAGAAGTATGAATACCTCGATGCGAATGGCACGGGATTAGATTTTGATCGACTGATGGAATCGCTTAAGCAAGCTCAGCCAAATCAAGCTGTCTTGGTTCATACGGTTTGCCACAATCCAACGGGCGTTGATCCAAGCGAAGCCCAGTGGCGGGAGCTAAGTGGTTTGATTCGCGAACGCGGTCTATTTCCGATCTTTGATTTTGCCTATCAGGGATTTGGTCATGCGATCGAAGCGGATGCGTTTCCAATTCGAAATTTTGTTGAGTCGGGCGGCGAAGCGATTATCTGCAATTCATTCTCGAAGAACTTTGGCTTGTACGCGGAGCGTGTTGGTGGAATCACCGCTGTTTCTCATGATGCCGAAGTGGCCGCGGCGATGCTCAGCCAGATTAAGCTGACGATTCGAACGATGTATTCGAATCCACCACTTCATGGCGGTGCGATTGTGAATACGGTTTTGAATGATCCAGAACTGCGAGCCGTTTGGGAGAAAGAGCTAACAGAGATTCGCGAGCGGATTTTAGAGTTGCGTGGACAGTTCGTTGACGCGATGCAGGCTCGGGTACCCGAAAAAGATTTTGGTTACATCAATCAGCAACGAGGCATGTTCAGCTATTCGGGACTGACAAAGCCGCAAGTCGATCGGCTGCGAGAAGAGTTTTCGATTTACGCTCTTGGTAGCGGGCGAATCAACATCGCTGGGATTAACAGTAGCAATCTGGATCGACTGTGCGATGCGATTGCGTCGGTTGTTTGATTAGAGGTTGGTCGAAGCTAATCTCGCCTTTCAACCTAAACCTCCGGCATCAACTTGGGTGGGCGAGTTCCATCAATCATGGGATCGCTGCGACCCCTTCAGGGTCGGCGGTTTGGTGGTCCAATTTCCGGCGGGTGTCGCTTTCGCTCAACCACCGGCTAATTGCTTAAATCCTTTCAGGATAAATCGGCCATGTTTCCTCGCTCGCGCTCAATAGGGATAGGCGGTGATTACACGATTGTCGCCGAGGATCAGTTTGACTTTATAGAGATCCGGGTGGTTGGCTCGTTTTCCGCTTTGTCCGCCCTTGTAGCCAATCTTTCGTTTCATATCGATGACGTATTCGGTTTTGCCACCACTCGACGGAGTTGTTTTGACTTGCTTCGATTTTGATTTAACCAACTCGTAAGCTTCATCGATCAAGCGAAACACATCATCTCCATTGGCGTGGAAGACTCCATGCGAACCTTGCCGATCAGGGATATCTTTGGCGTGTCGCAAAACATGATCGGTTCGATGCTCGCGCCCGCCCGTGTAAATCAGACCGGCTGGCGACTTGAGATTTCTTCCACCTGCAGGTTTTAGGAATGGCTCGTTGCTGTTTGTTGTAGCCTGAGATTTGGAGGTTCCAGTTTTGGATTGGGAAACACTTTTGGAATTGTTGTCTGCCGGAAAATTAACACTGTAGTCGTGTTTTGGCAGTGTGGCCGTTCCACCTTCGACTGATCCATTACCTACGGCGACCTTTTGGTTGTCAGCCTTGTTTTGCGTGTACCACTGATACCCGGCAATTCCAAGAACCAAAATGATGACAGCGATCTTTTTGGCGTCGAGCTTAAAGGGTTTTCCAGAATTGGATTTGACGTTCATTCTTGGTGGATTCAAAAGGAGGGCGACTGGTAAACACTCACTGGTTTAGA
>CAYMFZ010000019.1:0-10618 GCA_964389585.1 uncultured Pirellulaceae bacterium
CCTAAAGTCGTGGCGATGGTCAAAGAAATTTTTGGCAAGGAACCGCACAAGGGCGTAAACCCTGACGAAGTTGTCGCAATTGGAGCGGCTATTCAGGGAGCGGTTCTTGCAGGCGATCGCAAAGACGTTTTGTTGCTTGACGTGACGCCTCTGACATTGGGTATCGAAACTGAAGGCGGCGTGTTGACGGCTTTGGTTGAGCGAAACACGACGATCCCAACAGAAAAGAAGCAGACGTTTAGCACGGCGGCAGACAATCAAACTGCGGTCACGATTCAAGTCTTCCAAGGCGAGCGGAAAATGGCGCACAACAATCGCTTGCTCGGCAAGTTTGACTTGACCGGAATTCCACCGGCTCCGCGTGGCGTGCCTCAAGTCGAAGTCAAATTCGACATCGATCAAAACGGCATCCTCAACGTTTCGGCCAAGGATCTTGGCACTGGCAAAGAAGCCAACGTCGAGATCAAGGAATCGTCTGGGTTGTCAGAGGAAGAGATCCAAAAGATGAAGACGGACGCGGAAATGAATGCCGAAGAGGATCGCAAACAGTACGAGCTGGTCACCGCTCGAAACGAAGGCGAGACGATGGCTTATCAAGTCGAAAAAATGATGAAGGAAAATGAGGACAAGCTGAAAGACAGCGACAAAGAGCCGCTTGAGGCAGCGATCGAGAAGGTACGTGAGGCCGCCAAGGGTGTCGATACAGATGCGATCAAGTCAGCCGTTGGCGAACTTGAGCAGGCTTCGCACGCGATGAGTGCAGCGATGTACGCTAACGCTGGCGAAGAAGGTGGTGCTGAAGCAGCAGGGGCGACAGCCGATGCGGGCGATGCTTCTCCGGCTGAAGACGATGCGATTGACGCTGAGTTTGAAGTCAAAGATTAGTCGACTATTTTGGTCAGTTGTTTTGACTGACCAAGTTAAATCATGAAAGGCGAGCGGTTGAAACTGCTCGCCTTTTTTATTTGCTGACCCAACGAATCGCAACGGGTGATTTCAAGCTGAGTCTTGTCAGTGTTCGCGGATCTTGGACAAGATTGTTCGAGCTCTCGCGTGAGATACTTCTGCGGTTTGCATCCCTCAGCGCTTGAAAAACCGGCGTTTCATTGGGTTTGGCATAGGATTCGCTTTTATTTGTTGAGGTCAGGCATTGTCTGCCAAATTCAACGAACAGAAAAATGCAACAAAAAATTGCTTTAGCTTCCGGCGCTTTTTCAATAAGGAAAACGAATGTCATTTCGATTTGAAAAACTTACTACCAAAGCCCAAGAGGCAATCGCTAACGCGCAAACATCAGCCGGCGGAAAGGGACATGCTGAAATAGCACCTATGCATCTACTTGCGTCGTTGCTAGGCGAGACAGATGGCATCGTTCGACCTCTGCTGGAAAAAGCTTCCGCGCCGGTCGATCAATTGGTGCAGATGGTTGATAATGAATTGGGCAGACTCCCAAGCAGCTCTGGAGGCAGTTCGGCTTCGCCAAGCCGTGAGCTTCAACAAGTCTTTGAATCGGCTTCTCAAACAGCGACGAAGATGCAAGACGAGTTCATCTCCACCGAGCATTTGCTGTTGGGACTCGTTACTACCAAGACTAAAGCCAAGGAAATTTTGGAACTCAACGCGGTCGATAAGGATACGATCCTTGCAGCACTCAAAACTGTCCGCGGAGCCAATCGAGTGACAGACCAAGACCCGGAAGGCAAATATCAATCGCTTGAAAAATACTGCATCGATCTGGTTGCACTTGCGCAATCAGGCAAACTTGATCCCGTCATCGGACGCGACGAAGAAATTCGTCGCGTGATTCAGGTTCTTTCCCGCCGAACCAAAAACAACCCAGTCCTAATTGGCCAACCTGGTGTGGGCAAAACGGCGATCGCCGAGGGACTGGCATTGCGCATCGTTCACAACGATGTGCCACAAAGTCTGCGTAACAAGCGGGTCATGGCCCTCGACATGGGTGCCTTAATCGCTGGAGCCAAATTTCGTGGTGAGTTTGAAGACCGACTAAAAGCCGTCCTAAAAGAGGTCACCGCTGCTGCTGGTCAAATCGTTTTGTTCATTGACGAACTTCACACAGTGGTTGGCGCTGGTGCCGCGGAAGGAGGAAGCGACGCGGCGAATTTGTTGAAGCCCGCACTGGCTCGCGGCGAGCTTCATTGCATTGGCGCAACGACGCTTGATGAGTATCGAAAGTACATCGAGAAAGATGCTGCGCTCGAACGACGCTTCCAACCCGTATTCGTTGGCGAACCGTCAGTTGAAGACACCGTTTCGATTCTTCGAGGACTTAAACAACGTTACGAAACTCACCATGGTGTTCAGATAAAAGATTCGGCCCTCGTCGCCGCCGCGCAACTTTCGAGCCGCTACATCACTGATCGGTTCCTACCAGACAAGGCCATCGATCTCGTCGACGAAGCCGCGTCTCGTCTGGCGATGGAGTTGGACAGCGTCCCAGAGGAAATCGACACGGTTCAGCGTCGACTGACTCAACTGGAATTGGCTGCGAGGCAGTTGGCGGATGAAAATGACGATGGCGTGAAGGCGCGATTGGATTCGGTTCAAACCGAGATGGAAGAGAAAAAGCGTGAACTGGCAAGTCTACGCGAGCAGTGGGAATCCGAAAAACTCGGCATGACCGGCGTTCAAAATGTTCGTGAGAGCTTGGCCAAAGTCGAACACCAATTTGATCAGCTTGACTCGGAGATCAAGTCGAAACAATCTTCCGGGATTGCGGTCGACGAAGACGAATATCGAAAGCTTTACGAATTCGACTCGCAGCGCAAGGAACTCTTAAAACAAATTGAAGCCGCAGAAATCCGAGAAGCCAAAACGGAAGACTCGAACCAGCCAGAGAAAAAACGGCTACTCAGCGAAATGGTCACCGAAGACGAGATTGCCGAAGTCGTCAGCGTCTGGACTGGGGTTCCAGTCAATCGAATGCTGGAAACCGAGCGTGCGAAACTGCTTGTGATGGAAGAAAGACTTCATCAACGCGTTGTTGGTCAGGATGAAGCGATCACTGCAGTCAGTAACGCCGTGCGACGAAGCCGCAGCGGTTTGCAAGATCCAAATCGCCCCATTGGATCGTTTATGTTTCTCGGCCCAACGGGTGTCGGGAAAACGGAGGTCTGTAAAGCACTCGCCGAAATTATGTTTAATGATCAAGACGCGATGATTCGAATCGATATGAGCGAATTCATGGAGCGTCATAGCGTCAGTCGGTTGATTGGAGCACCTCCGGGATACGTTGGCTTTGACGAGGGTGGAAAACTAACCGAAGCCGTACGACGTCGTCCCTACAGCGTTGTGTTGCTGGACGAAATCGAAAAAGCCCACGACGACGTTTACAATATCTTGTTGCAACTCTTGGACGATGGTCGTTTGACAGACAATCATGGCAACACGGTGGATTTCACGAACACAATCATCGTGATGACCAGCAATGTTGGCAGCCAATTGATTCAAAAGATCACCGAAGAGCAGGGGACTGATGACGAAATGCAGGCTGCAGTTGAACAGGCTTTGCGAGCGAGGTTCGCTCCTGAACTGCTCAACCGAATTGATGAGAAGATTGTCTTTCGAACACTGAGCGAATCGCAAATCCGGAACATTGTCGATCTTCAACTGAAACTGCTCGAAACGCGACTGACGAAGCTTGGGTGGAGCTTGCAGGTCACTGAGTCCGCGCGTCAGGCAATCGCCGAAGAGGGCTTTGATCCGCAGTACGGTGCTCGCCCTTTGAAACGAGTGATCCAACAGCGAATCGAGAATCCGCTTGCGTCCGAATTAATCAAGTTCGGAACGGCGGATGGCGAAAAGAAACTGATGGTTGACTTCGTTGAGAATGAATTCGTTTTCTCTAACTAGATATCGAGAGTATGGCGATTGGCAGTCGTCAAAGTTCGACTGCCTATCTTTACTGCCCAACGTTTCCAGCGGACTTGGAACGAGCTTGCTGGGCGTTTCCTTTGTGCAGTTTAGCCATATCGGGAAATCCGATCGCCGCGTAGCATTCTGCAAGCTTTTCATGGACTGCAATACGTCCCTGTTGCGAGATTCGATATTCGTTCAAAGTCAGAGACTTCTTTAGTTCCAGAATCGCTTCTTTATGCTTCGCAAGCTTGAAAAGGATTGTTCCCAGCGTATCGCGATAGGAGGCATTGTTTGGGTTCGCATTCACAGCAAAATTTGCGAGTTCACGTGCACGTTCCAATTGAGGCGGCTGTGCTTGGGAAAGTTGCCAAGCCAAGTTGTTGTTGTAAGGCGGCGACTCCGGATTAGCGCGGTACGTTCTTTCGGAATACTCAAGCGAACGTTTCACATCCCCGTCGTGATGCATGAGTACGCTGAGGAGAAAGTTCGCTTTGGTGGAAAGCGACTCGGTTTCCGCGGCGATTTCCAGCGATTCAATAATCGATGCTTTCTGTTGTGCATCTTCAGTCGTGACGTATAGCTGGCTGAACGCTCGCTGTACGAACCGGCTGCTGGGCGAAAGTTTGAATGCCTTTTGAACAAGTTCAGTGCTACTCTCGAAAGAGCGACTTTTGGCTGAACGATCAAATTGAAGCACATAAAAATTTGCACACGCTTCATTGATTGCGGGTGAATTTGTAAGGGTGTGCCCTTCTTCAAGAACCTCTTGGCATTCATCAAACTCACCAAGCCTCAGTAAGATATTTGAAAGCACCAACCTCGTTTGGTCTTTTTTAGGCTCTTTCTCAAGCATAATTCCATAAGCCCTGCGAGCATCGGCTAACGCCCCCGACTCAAATGTTTCATCTCCACTGCGCCGATACAAGTTGGCCAAATGAATGAAGTAGTCTGGCTTTAAGTTGGCAGCTCTTCGAAGGTATTTGATCGCCTCGCCGTCATTTTCAAGCGCCATCCAGTAGTGAGCCCAAGCGTCCAAAACTTCAATCGTTTTGGGCTCGCCACTACAATCCAAGTGCCATTTCAACGACTCCAATTCGCGGCTTTCACCCGACTTCAAATCATTGACGAGTTTAATCACAACCTTTTGGTGCGCTTCTGGAATGCCCGCATTTCCATCTTTGCCCGGTGCGAGTTTGGCCAAGATCGTTGTGACTTTGTCGTTCTCGCCTTCTGCAATCAACTCGTTGACATACTCCATATAAGTTTCGGAATCAGCTTCAACACGCTCGTCGATAAGTTTTTCAAAATCGACAACCGCTCCGTCAAAGTCTTTGTTTGACATTTTGACTGCGAGCGATTCCCTCAATTGATTGGCGTAGTACTCACTACCAAACATGCCCCACCAACCCGTGGAGAAATAAAGGATCACTCCAATCAAGACCAACAAAGCTGGAACTTTGAAAAGTACGTTCTTGACTTTCAGCTCAGAAATGTCGATTGCCATCTCAATTGGCGAAAACACGACCTTGCCAATAATTGCAAATGCGAATGGAATTACGCTGAGAGGCAGCAAAAGGAAACTCGTCCATTTGCGTTTACTGGCTATTCGTGCCTTTTGAAAATCCCTGAGCGGGATTCGAAACATCATCGTCAATAGACTGCTGATATCGCCGACACCCGAGACAATTCTCTGCTTAAACTTCTTACGCCTCTCTTTGCGTTCGAACTTTTTTCGGTGCTTACTCTTGCCGGTCACACTGTTTTTCGATCTTCCCATTGTCGATTTACGAACTCATTCTCTAGCTATCAAATTCATTCTACGTTCAATCTTACACCACGGTTAGGTAAGCAAACTTTGAAAACGACCTGAGAATTGCCTTCCCCACCAATCTCCCGTGCTTGAGAAAGATGGATATTCTGATTAAACGAAACCGCGCCGTGAATGCAAACAAAATCGCGAATGCATTTGCTCGAGGTCTATTCTATGAATCCGTTCGTCTGAGCCTGGTTGCAATTCGTGCCGCGGTCGCCATCCGCACAAGACCGATCCCAGCCCGAAACACAATCGCTGCGGGAAAAGACAACGCAAGGGCTTCAAACACGCTGCGATTAAGTGCCAAAATCAGCACGACGCCGATCAATGCCAAACCTACAAGCGCGATCACCCACCCCATGAACTCTCGAAACCCCATCCACATAACTCTGCCTCACAAAACTTGAAATTTCAATTCGACATCTGAGATTGGATCCTCAGAAAAAGCAATCAACACCTTTTCAATCTCCCCTATCGCGATCTCGCATTTTGGCAAGTCGCTTTTCCACAGAGTAAGTCTCATTCCAAAATTCTTTTGCAATCAAGCTCCGAGCCCGAATACTCGCTTGTGCAGGTTCCATGTTCCAGCGCAATGCCAACGCAACGACACTTCGGCAAACGAACCAGCAAAAGAATAAGAAGAATGTCATGTAAATTAGGCGGCGACCAGAAACAGTAATCCACTCACGCGGCGACAAACCATCGTAAGGAAAGATATTAAGCACCCAGTATGCCATTGCCATCGAAGTCGGAATCAACCACCAACGTCCACCGAGCAACGATGGAAACAATTTCGCCGAACCAGTCGACCTAACTGGCTCGCTAATCAAACTTTTTGGTTTACCGATTCTTGGAAAATAGGCGTCAATGACTCGTGACAACTCAAGGTAACGAAAACAGATCGCGGCGAACACCAAGGCCATCATCGTATAGAAGAGGTCCAATGGCTGAAGAAATCTCAAGAGATAATGATCACTCGGATCCACTAAAACGAACTTTAAGAAAATCAAGATTGTGAGCAACAGATAGATTGCCCAGCTCTTTTTATAAATAGTACCGATGACTAAAAAAAACAAAATCATCAGCCAAAAAACATTTACATTCTCAAATTGAAGAAAGCATAGACATGAAACCGATGCTCCGACAATCAATACCAACTGAGTCCATCGTGGACTAATTCGAAAAACGCCGCTGCTGCCAGTTGCAAGATCCGCAGCGGAAGAAACGTCGGCTTCAGCGTTTACCATGCGTGCTTTTTCCCTATCCATTATCGGGCCCTCAAAACACGACCACGACTTTTGCCCGACTGGAGCAATCCGACTTCCATTGCCACAATTTGCATCAACTTTGGGTCATCAATTCTTGCAAACGCCACACCCAACTCGCCCATCCGCTTCTTAAAACCACTCTCAGCATTTCGAGATGATTTCATGTCCGTGGACTCAAGAATTCTCTTGGCAACAGGGTCGAAGATAACGGGTTTGATGTACGGAACCATGGGAGCCACGAAAACAAGACGGTGTCCTGCCGACACGACAGTTTTGATGACCTTGTCCAATGCTTCTTCACATTCACGATCGAATGGTTCTGGCGCGATTAAGACGAACAACTCATTGTCTTTGGCGCGCGATTTCGCTTCCATCAGGATATCGGCCAACAACAAAGTCATCTTGCGACTTTCTCGATACCACAGATTCGGATCCGACCAAGGCGGACTAATCGTGACATTGGTTGAACTGGCAACGACAGAATATTTTTGGACGTAAGCCAGGCACGCGTTTCGCATTCGACTGTCATCTAACTGCAGACGAGTCGAAACACCCGGCTCCAATTCCAACAAGTGCTCAAGCACAATTGCGAGCGACCGACGGATTCGATCAAGCCGGCCAGCGGTAAAGCTAAAAATCCGTTTTCTGACAGGGCTATCGTTGAAGTGTTCATCGAACAGCCGAGGGAACCGTCGGGAGCAATTATCAAATACCAACTGAACCAAGTCATCAATACTGAAATGCTCCAACGGCGGATTGGGATTAGACGCTGCCATTAAATACTGAAGCAGGCGAGCCAACTGGCGTTCTCCGGAACCATGCTCGATCCGTTGAACCTTATCCGACTGCATTAGCGTGGCCGCGACAGGATCTCGATCCGCAAGCAACAATTTGGCGATCGCCGCACACGAAGTAATCGCACGGTCCGCTGCCGACGCGCCAGGACGACCTTGGAATTGATAGATTGCCAAATCCACAAGCAACGTTGCTCGGATTGGCACTTCATTCTCAAACTCTCGTGTCATCAATTTGCCAAGCCTTGCCGTAGGCTTCCAGGCAATTGTGCGTGGAGGATCACCAATTCGATAATCTCTAATCCCCAGCAGTTCCGAACTGACGCCCGCACTTTTATGGCGATGGTGACCAATGTGACGCTGCAGGTTGTTGTGCTTCAAAACCGAAACCGTAGTTTGAGGCCGAATAAGATACGGCAAAACGGTCGGTTCCTGTGCAGTGGGAATAAACTGTTCCGACCGAAAAAATCCCCAGTAGTCTGAAACCTCAATCCTCAAACCAGGAAAGGAGACTTGTCCACAAATCGAAGTTGAAGTTTTGTATTCGAACTCGAACTCCTCAAACCCACCGGCATCGATCACTCGAAATGACGTCCCCTCAACGACTGCGAACGTATCGGGCACGGAATCATTAACGATAATTCGATAGCCTCGTGCGACCTTGGGGAGAACTCCAGAAACCTTCACAGAAAACGAACGGTCTGCCACCATCGTGACGTACCGATGCGATTGCCCATCAATCGTACGAGAACAATTTCGTATTACAGGTTTGGCAGAGACTTTTAAGCGTTGAAACAACAGCCATTCGATCCAGATCCAGATCAAAGTCGACAAAGACAACAATGCCAGAGGCTCATTCCACCTTGCCATGTCTGTACTGGCACGAGGTTCTTGCCAGTCGACAATTGAAAACACAAACGTCAACGTCGCGGCGGCGAGAATTAGACTGCTGCGGATGGTTAGCATTAAAACCCAGCGAAAGGAAACTTGCGGTCGAACTTGGTTACACTTCTCTGACGGGAACGGCGCGAATAATTTCTTCGATAATTGTTGAAACCGTTCGACCCGACAATTCGGCGGCTGGCCTAATAATTACTCGGTGCTCCAGAACCGAATGGGCAATGGCCTGAACATCTTCATGAGTGAAAAAGTCTTTTCCAAAGAGCAACGCCCGCGCCCGAGCTGCTTTCAACAGATAAATCCCGGCTCGCGGACTCGCGCCCAAGAGAACTTCATGATGGTTTCTGGTCTCACGTATTAAGTCAACGACGTACTCTTTCATTTCACGTTTTCCGAATACGTTGGCGACCGCTTTTTGAAAACGTAATATCTTTTCAGGGTCGCAAAGCTGTTCTGGCGGCGGAGGCTCCGACTCTTGAAGCTCGAGCAAGTCAATCTCGCTACTCCGATCAGGATAGCCAACGTTGACTCGAAACAAAAAGCGATCTAGTTGGGCTTCGGGAAGACGGTAAACACCTTCCTGCTCGACCGGGTTCTGCGTGGCCAACACAATAAAGGGGCGCGGAAGCAAAATCGTTTCACCCTCGATGGTGACCTGGCTTTCTTGCATCGCCTCCAACAAAGCCGACTGAGTTCGCGCGGGGGCTCGGTTTAACTCGTCAGCCAACAACAACTGACAAAAGATTGGACCGGTTTGCAAAACAAATTTCGATTTGGCTTGATCCAGGATTCGCGTCCCCGTCACATCCGAAGGCAGCAAGTCGGGCGTGAACTGGATCCGTCGAAAATCAAGTCCCATCGCACTGGCAAGGGTTCGGCAAAGCGTCGTTTTCGCGGTACCTGGCACGCCTTCAAGCAAGACGTGGCCTTGAGCGATCGTCGCAATCAAGACTTGCTCAATTACCAAGTCTAAATCGATCAGGGTTCGACCGAGGCTTTTGATTGCAGATTGACGTAGCTCATTCGCTTCCTGCGCAATGGACTGGAGGTTGATCGTATTACTCACACGTTCCTCGTAGCTATGGTTTGCCTTTGTCGCCAAAACATAGCCGGCGAAAAAAACGAAATTTCAATTATTGGGTCAATGAACCACCGAAGCGTCCACGACATTGGGATCATCATCTTGCGAGTCGTCCAGTTTGACCGAAATTCCGTGCTCAGAAAACCATGTAGTCCACTGAATCGTATCTCGCTCAAGCTGTCGCAAACGACTTCGAGACCAGTATCCACTCGATTTGGATTTATAAAGGTTACTCGCCTTTGTCATCTCCTTAAAAATTGCCTGCGACTCGCGGCTATTTCCAAAGTTCATACCAAGCGGAAATCCTGGCCAATCGTTGTAATTTCGATTGGCAATTGCGACGCACATTTTGTCCAAAAGAACATGAGCTGCCCATTGTCTTTCACGAGCTTGGATGTGCTTCTGTTGCTTCATCGCGCGACGGCTTTTGTCAGAAGCGACTTGGCTGCCGGTGTTTCGCAATAGCTTCCGTTGAAAAAGAAATGCGAAGACAAACAAAAGGCACATCGCCGCAAACATTAAGAATATCAAAAACCGATTGTATTTCTGCTTTTGAACTTTCCCAAGTTCGTCATGAATATAGTCGTTCACCAAATCATCATCTTCAACAACCGTCATTACTGAATTGGCAAATTCCAACAACGCTGAAGGTGGAAGGCTCTTGATTGCGTCTGCGATTTCCGCACTGGTCGGCGGTGGAATTTCCAACACGACATCGGCTGGATCATCCTGCGTGTAGACTTTGCCGTCGGAAAACACGATCACGTATTTTCGGTTTTTGCCTTTCAACCAACGCATGGTTTGATCTGCAAACAGTGCGTTGTCGCGATAGATCAACATTTGATTGGCAAAAATCGACTGGTCCGCAACTCCAACAAACCGA
>CAYMFZ010000019.1:10628-23901 GCA_964389585.1 uncultured Pirellulaceae bacterium
TCGAAATTCGTTGACCGCCAAGAATCCGAAACGGGAATCTGGAGGCAGATTCGCCATTCGAGATTTGAAATTTGTGTACAGAGCGCCCGGTAAGTTTGTTGCAATTTCATTGACGCCTTCGGTGATCGCGTGCGAGCGTATATCACTAACCACGGGACAATCAGCAAAATCGGCAAACATATCACGGCTATTCTGCGGAACAATTTTTCTACGTTGAAAACTAGTTCCCATTACTCGGAAATTGGACACCTGCGAACTATCCGTGGCCACCAAGACAGCGCCGCCATTTGAAAGCACGTTTTCCAACAAAGGAATATTTACTGGTTTCCCTAAAACAACGACAACCAATTCATCCTGAGGAAACGTGAACGCGTCGTCGACTTGTGTCAGGCCAACTCCTTTGCAAACCATATTAAAACCATGGTACCCCCGCTGCCAATCGGATACTGATATCTTGCTTTGCTCTAATTCTTGTCCGGAAACGTTTGCGCACAACATCGCAACGACTAAACAACAGCCCCATTGAAGCGGAGCTGAAAAAGTCCGAGCCGAAAAAATCATAGGCAGATTCATTAACGTCTAACCCTTTCCCGAATTAGACGTGGTGGCCAACACCGGATTATTCGAAGCCGAATTTTCTTTTGCCGAAGTCGCTGATACGTTTGCCAGCTCTTGAAGGAGTTGTTTGTATCTTCGTTGTTCAGCATCGGACAAACGAACTTCCGACCGCATGTACCTCGCCCTAACATACTCCTTCAGCAACTCATTCGTTTTTGATTTGAACTCTGGAGCGTCAGAGTTCAGCCGTAATCGCGCGTGGCGATCAGTCCACCAGCTTGATTGTGCTCCAAATCTGTCGACCAAGAACACGTCGACGGCTTCGACTAAGTCTTTTGGCGAGTTGATTGTCGCCTTTCGCAATCGTTTGTTTGCTCGGCGAGATTTTGCCGTTGCGGAATCACCAACAAGGGCTTGCATCAACAAATAGATCAACAGGAGTCCGCCTCCAATCACTCCTACGATGATAAAAACATGCTTGGGATTGATCCCTGAAAGATCAGGCATTCGGTCAAGCATGTCCTTGGGTGAAAATTTGGGTGCCGTAATTTTGGGAAATTCCGAGGACGAATTGGACGACGCCCCAGTGCCTTGTTCCAACGAATTTCGTTGGCGGGATCTCTGAGCTTGAGAACCGTCGTTT
Source organism: uncultured Pirellulaceae bacterium (assembly GCA_964389585.1). Classification (GTDB taxonomy): domain Bacteria; phylum Planctomycetota; class Planctomycetia; order Pirellulales; family Pirellulaceae; genus Mariniblastus. The sequence continues at coordinate 11,830 of CAYMFZ010000019.1, forward strand.
CCACCATCCGTCTCTGAAAAAAAATCGGAATCCATATTTGACCAATCTTGATCACTAGCTCCATTGCGTCGATTGGCGAGTTGCCGTTCGGCTTCTCGTTCCGTTGTTCTCTTTTTGGAGAGGGTATCTTTTGCTTGATCCACCATCTTGTCGAGCATCGAATCGAATGCATCTGGAAGCTCAACGTTCGCAGAACCTGGATCGGATTCAAGGGCACGTTTCGCGGCCTTTGCAAGCATCTTGTCGAATCGGGCAGTTGGCCTTTCTTTTGATCCCGCCCCACTATCACGGTCACGTTTACTGAATGACTTGTAAGCTTCCTTCACTTTCTTAATCATGTCCGGGTTGAGCCCTTCAGGTAATTGGCCCGCCAATCCCTCTCGCTTAAATGACTTTGGGTTTAGAGCGTCGCCATTTGTGAATTGCTCGAAGTTCTCCCGAATTTGTGCGCGACGCTCTGGAGTCAAAGTGGAATTGTTACTGGTGGAAGAAGGCTGACCATCGCTGTGCCTTTCCAACAGATCTTTGAAAGATTTTTGCCAATCGATGGGTTCGCTGTTTGAATCGGGAAGTGTTGGAACTCCCCGTGGTTCGCTTCGTTGGCCACCAAGATCAGACTCGGATTCGCGTTTGCCTTTATCGACTTCAAAATCGCCGCTGTCCAAAGTTCGATTTTGAGAAATGCCTTTGCGAAGGTCGTCACCAAATCTATTCTCTTTCAGAAGTTCTTCGGAGCGATTTTTCCGATTTGAATTTGCAGATCTATTCCCCAGTCGTTTCAATCTTTCACGCTCTTGTCGCATCGCGCGACGAACCTCTTCAATTCGACTCTTCGGAATCTGTGGTTGTTTGGCGTTTGAAGCTGTCCCACCGTTAAGCGGCCTCTGATTGTTTCCACCCGCACCCGTCGCATTGGACGGATCGGCACCTTCGCTCGGTTCCGAGCCGACCTTACCCGGATCGGTTTCTCCTAAACCTAGATTAGAAGATTTGCCCCCGCGTAAAGAGCGACTTTTGGCCTGCTCAAGCAAATCACTAATCGCCTCTCTATTTTGCTTTGACGTGCGCCCTGAGCGACTATTTTGAAAATCCTTAAATCGTTCTTTTAAATCTTCTTGAATGTCGCCTGGAATGCCAATCTCATCCATGATCGCTTTGGAGGCCGAGGAGTCGACACCATTCTTCCGAAGATACTGGCCGGCGGTATCCCAGAGCTCTTCTTGCTGTTCGGTCGAAAGCTTGGAAAAAAACTCAAGCCCTGCTTTTTCAATTTCACTAAGCCCTGTGTCTTTGGGCTTTCTTCCAATGTGGCTATCGGGCTGAAGGGTTTTCAAGGCTTCAAAAAGTTCAGCCGGCGTCGCGACCATCTTTTTGTCAAACTCGCGAATAGATTTATTCGCGTCTTGAAAACTGTATGCCAATGACTGAAAGCAAAGAGTCGAGGCAACGACCAACGCGAAAGTCAGCCAGCGAGTTGTTGGTATTAAGTTCATCGTTAATCACCTTAACCGTGAAAACGCCATCACACCAATTCAAAATCTCATTGTGTGGGCTAACCCACGACGCAACTGGCTTTCCCATTCAATACGACCACATCAGCGAATGCGTTCGTCCAGCCAAGCAATCTTTAAATCGAATTCATAAGCTATCTAATTCGAAGCCTCGGTTTTGACACTCTCTGGGTGCTTTGACCGAAGCCCAATGTTCATCACTTCCACAATCAATGCAAAGAACATCGCAAAGTAGATGTAGCCTTTGTCCATGTGAGCTCCCACACCTTCGGCAATCAACATGACACCGATCAAGATCAAGAAACTCAACGCCAACATTTTTACGGTTGGATGATTTTCGACAAATCGAGAGACCGGCTCAGCAAAGATCAACATCACAATGACTGCCAGAATAATCGAAGCAACCATCACCCAAATTTCGTCCACCATTCCGACCGCAGTGATGACTGAATCGAGAGAAAACACAACGTCGAGCAAGGCGATCTGGATCAGCACACCCGCAAACGCCTTTTTTGTAGGCGTGACCTCGTGTTCGCCTGAGTGCCCGAATTCATCATGAATTTCGTAGACACTTTTGCCAAGCAAGAACAATCCACCCAGGAAAAGTATTAAGTCCTTCAATGACACGCCATTCGATTCGTCGAAGTGCTCTTTATTGAGACTGGTCACAACTTCTTCAGCAAGATGACTTGCCGTTTCTGCGTCGGTCTCGCTCATCTTCTCGACAAAAGAAGAAGGAACTCCTAATTGAGTCAGTTCAAAAAGCGGAGTCTTAAATTGCGCATCGTTGACGAGATGAAACAATGCAAACAACAAAGCCAATCTCGTTAGCAAAGCCATTGCCAAGCCAAGTCGTCGCGCCAATGGCTGCTGCGACTTGGGAGCCTCGAAGAAACAATCGTGATAAAAACGATGTTGTCGATCCCCAATACGATTTCCATCGTGGTTAGGGCGAGTAAAGCAATAGCCAATTCCATCTAGTTTTCCTGATGCTCTTTCGCGAATATCCAGATCGTTTTGCAGAACGCAAACGAGCTTTGAATATAAGATTTAGCAGGTATCTACGCCACTCTTATGCCGTTTAAGTATCAAAATTCAGAGCACATTCAAGGTAAAGCTTGATTGACTCTTGATTGAATCCAACTGAAACATACAAACGACTACTTCGGCGACTTCGGTTCGTTCTTGGCAGATTTCTTCTCAGCGCCAAACAGATTTCCGAATCCCTTGAAAAGATCAAACGAGGGCAGCGGACTGGCGTCTGATTCCGCCCGTTCAATATCAAGAAAGCCGTGCATTGAAAACTGCGTATCCGTTTTGGAAACTTCAATCTCCACTCCACGGAACCACTTTAACAACGGAGCGATGTGACCTGCCGGCAGTTCTGGCTGCGAGAATGAAGGCCACTCGCTCGAATGCCAAAGACTTCTTCCTGATGGCAAGTTGACGAGCCCGTATTCTCCCTGCAAAGAACAAACAAGTTCAACATCCAACATCCGTTCGACGATCGCCCGTGAGTTTTCAGGCGGCACGCGAAATTGTTGCGTCAATAGGTTGAGCAATTGAACATTCGCCACCGACGTGTGCCAGCTTCGACGGAAGTTCACTGAATTCGCCCACGCACTTATTTTCGAGTTTGCCAAATCACCGACGACCAAACGAACTTGCGCTGGCCGCTCGCTTTCGATGACTTTGAGTTGCGGCTTCAGCGATTCCAATCGGTTTTGATCAAATGACAAAACTGAAAACCCCTCCCACTGAAGACGCCACAGCTTCAAAAGACGTGAATAGGTGTAGCCATACTCGTCAGGCACTCCTCCAAGTGCCGGCATCCAATTGAGGTAACCTGGATTCGGCCAAGCCCCGAGATACCCCGGTGTTTCTCGCAGCATTTGAATCGTGCGCAAGAAAGAACTTGGGCGAAGATCAACTGACGGATCGAGGTAATCTTGAACCGCTGCAAAAATTTGATGAGCGGGAACCCCTGGATTCTTGTTGCCACCTCGAATGCTGGCTTCGAGGCGAATGACGTCGCCTTCGGTTCGCGCGATTTCATGTTGCAATGGCGGCCCGAGCATTCCCATCAGCCATCCATATTTTTTCTCACCAAATGGAGCAAGCCTCGCATCAAAAACCACTCGCTCAATGCTCTCGCTGTGATCGTATCGCTTAATCGCGATCAGCATTGGATCGAGTGAACTGATTGATTTCGAGAAAAACTGAGCGCGCTCTTGAAACCAATTGACTTCTTCCGTCGTCACCGACTTCAAAGGCAAGTCAGGAATCGGCGCAAAAAATCCACGCCGCCCACGAATCGAATCGACCCAATGATCTTTTACGGTTTCAAACCGACCGCCGTCTGGCCGATAACCGAATCCAACTGGTAAATAGCCAGCCTGGATTAAACCGGGCACGTCTAAGTTGTTGCCTTCATTGACGGCGGCCAGTTTCGCCATCTCCAACAACATGATGTCGGTAACAATTCGGTTTCGACGACGAAGCTCAATTTGATATTGCGGCGTCAACAACTGCTGAAAAAATCGAGTCGACAGATAGACGAAAATCGTGTCTTCTCGTTCAAGCGGCATGTTGTATCTCGCGAAACGATACTCTGCCGAGTCAGCCAACGAGCCAATCCCTCGACCGGCTTGAAGAAATCGCTGGGCAATCAACAACGATGTCGTCATCAAGTGACAATCGCCACTGACCGCATAAAAAGACCGATACCGATTGTCAGGCGAAGTCAGAAATTCGATCGTATCATCGCCAAACTTAATCTCCTTGATGGACACCGCAGGCTCATTGTCTGCGAACTTCTTGCGTTTGCTCGTCAAGTTCGACTTCAAACGTTTTGAGTTTTTCGCATGAAGCATCACACCAACCGCGGAACCATCATCGAAATAGGTATCCGTTCCAATTACTGCAACGTCATCGATTAAGTTGCCACCAAACAATCGATCCCACTCATTCGACTGAATCGCCAATTGATTCAAGAATTTTGATTGAATCTTATACTTGAATCCACGCACCTGAATCATTCGGCTTAAATCACCACCAAATTCTTCCATCAACTTTTGCAACCACAACTGGTTCTGCCACGTTCCAAAGCGTAGATAGAAACACTCTTCTGGGACGCATTGCGACATTGGCTCTACTTCGACTTTTTCTGGCAGATTTTCGACAACGACTGGCGACCATTCGATCGGCTCAGGCAGCCTTTGATCCGCGACACCACGACTGACACCATTGCGCATCGAGTCACGAATTGTCTTGCTTCTCAGCGACTCTACATCAAACATCAACTCAAACGTCTGCATCAATGGATCTGGATTGCGCGGAGTCGATTCCGAAACCTCAAGTCCCATTCGCCGACCCAACATCGAAAGCAAATAAGTCTCAACCAACGGCGGGTAATCGCTTTGTTCAATCTGCGTATTGATGACGCGATTAAATGTTTGCCACCACTGTCGATATTGTCGATTGAACTTCCCGGATCGAGGAATTTCAACATTCACTTGAAACTGGGTGGTGCCACTTCCGTGCAGCGTCAAGTTCAATGGCTGATTTCCACGAAAAAGAAACCATAACGTTTGAGAGTCGTCGGGCTGCCGACGATCATTCCCGGTGAAAGTCTCTAAGAATGTTTTCAAGGGAGAGCGAGAATTGACCGGGTAGTAGATTCGATTTTCTACGTCAGACAGCAACGTAGCTCCAACTCGCTCGATCATTTCATCGCCCGGCCTCAATCGGTACGTCACCTTGCCGATTCCATAAGGCTGACCTCCGAAAGCCTCTGCCCGAATGATGACCGGCTGGTTTTGTCGAACCAAGTCGACCGGGATTGCCGGCGCTTGAACAACCGCAGGTTCAATTGGCGTTGGCTCATTTCCAGCCGGTGCAGGCTTTTGAATTTGAGCGCCCCAAGCTGTACAAAAAGTGGGCAACAACAAGAACCCAATTAGTACTGATTGCCAGTTGACCATTGGCCTAGGAAAAAGCTTCATTGTATTGCCAGGCTTTAGTTGGATAAAATTGGAAACGTTGGGTTTATCGACTGTCCGTGGCTAACCGCAGGAACAGTCGATTAATTAAGATGCGAAAGGACTGAAGACCGCCGCCAACAGCGAACTTTGGAAGCCCAAGAATTGTCCTCAATGCGGATCCAATTTCAAAGGCCCGATTCTACTTTTCTCGATTGCTCACCCAATGTCACGTGAAACTTCGCTCAATAGCGATCAACAAATTCAGCTTGCAGCCAGCGCCATTCGTGAGGCTGATGCGATTGTCGTAATGTCAGGCGCAGGAATGGGCGTTGACTCTGGGCTGCCAGATTTTCGAGGCAACACTGGATTCTGGAATGCCTATCCGCCGTTTCGCAAACTTGGACTTTCGTTTTATGACCTCGCGAACCCAATTTGGTTTCGCGATAACCCCAGGCAAGCTTGGGGATTTTACGGCCACCGAATGAAACTTTATCGCGAAACAGAGCCCAACGAGGGATTTGACATTCTGCTTGAATGGGCAAAAGCAAAACCTGCTGGCTACTTTGTTTACACCAGCAATGTCGATGGCCATTTTCAATCGAAAGGGTTTGATGCGGAGCGAGTGGTTGAATGCCACGGAAGCTTTTCATTCTTACAATGCCGTAAACCCTGCACCGATGAACTTTGGTCGTCATCCGAAACCGTGATTGATGTGAATGAATCAACGATGTTAGCGCGTGAGCCGCTTCCAAGGTGTAAGAACTGTGGAGCGATCACTCGCCCCAACATTTTGATGTTCAATGATTGGAATTGGGTCGAAGCTTACCACGCCGCACGACGTGACAAATTCGCGCAGTGGTGGAAAACAATCTCGTCCGATCAAAAAGTCGCCGTTGTAGAAATTGGAGCGGGCACCGCAGTTCCATCCGTCAGAAACGAAGCAGAAAACAAATCGGCCAACGCAAATTGCACTTTAGTTCGCATCAATCCCAGAGAAAGCGAAGGACCTGAAGGATGCATCTCGATCGCGGCCGGCGGACTCGCAACCTTGCAAAAAATCGCCAAGGTAATCTAGTGGTTCGTCAGATCTGATTTGACCAAACCACTATTGGATGTCATGCATCACCCTTGTTGTGGGCTTGCGTGTCGTGAGTAAAAACATGGCGCCCGGCCGCTTACGCGTCGCGGCTCACACTTACGCAGTTCAGCTTGACAACCACTAAGCACGATTCATCTAACGCGATTCATCTAACGCGATTCATCTAACGCGATTCAGACCGCGTCGACCGTTACGGGATCCGAAACATCGGTCAACACAACCAGGACCGACCAGTCATCGACCTGCGTACCGCCCTCATACGTTTTGCCGGGTTCCTCTTCAGCGTTCACAACGACTTCCTCACCTTCGAATGGAAAGAAGATATAGTCGAGTCCATCGGTATCGACGCGAACAAGCTGCCCCAGTTCACGATGCCGCATTTCTACGATGGTCGCATAACGAACGGCACAGTTTTTTGTCGAGTCCAGTTGATTGTAAAACACCAAATCAACTTCCTCGCCTAGTGTCTCACAATCCTCGGGTGGTTTTTGAAAGAACCAAAACTTTTGACGCTCGCCGATCGCCAGTGTCTGGTCTAACTCGTACCAACCAGGCGTCCAAAGTGCGTTTTGAGTTGAAGATTCAGACATATCGATACTTGCTTGCTTGGAATTAAAGAAGTTCTCAACCACAACGCAATTGAGTTCAACTCGGCAGGATGATTTTAGAAAGGATACGCGTCGGTTACAAGTTTATCTGAATTCCTCGATCAACCAATGCCTCAATCAATTCGGGCACAGACTGGTAAAGTACGGCATCCATTCCCGCCGCATTTGCTCCGTCTACGTTTTCTTGTCGATCATCAACGAAGAAACACTTTTGAACATTGCATCCTGCCATTTCAATTGCACGTTGATAAATTTTCGCATCAGGTTTCATTGACTCGACTTCATAGCTCAGAATCAGCGGCTCGAAAAAATCTTGCAAAATCTTGTACCTGCCGTAAACGTGTTCCCAATGGGCTCGGCAAGTGTTGGACAAAATTCCAATCGGAATATTGGCCGCTTTCAACTGAGCAATCAATGGAAAGATCGGCAAGTTGGGAGTAAAGATGTCGCTCATCGAAGAAAGCAATTCATTTTGACTGATCGAACTCCCTGTGATCGAACAAAATCTTTTATGAAATTCAGAGCAGTTGACCAGTCCGGTTTCGTATTCGACTTCCAGTCCTGATCCGAATAGTGCTTGATCTACTTCGGCCGCCGATATCCCCGCCAATTCCGACACTTGCTGGCATCCGATTTCATGATTGAATTCCAAGATAACTTTGCCGAGATCGAAATAAATAAAGTCGATGGATTGCATACCGAAGTGAGTCGCTTGAAGGAACATCTTGAGGGAACTTATATTTCCCAAAGACAATAGCAGAGCCAAGGTCGAGTCGACAACTGACGTTACTGAAAAAGTTGAACACCGTATTCGACTATGGATGGAAAGTGGATTAAACCATCAACTCGGATGCTGCCCATTTCTTCTGGGCGAAAACAATTCCGGCAGCGATTGATTTACGACATTAAGTCCGCCATCGATCTTGGCTGATCCCGTTTTCCACTTACAACATCGCGAATGATCTGGTCGAGGTTTTGATTGACTTCATCATCAGGAGCCAGTTTGATTGCAGAAGCGATCGCCTTTTGCGCGGGCTCAATTTTCTCGGCCATCAAATAGGTCAAAGCCAAATTCCCCAACGTCTCCGGGTTGTCTGGCTCAAGCGATGCCGCATGCTGCGCCGTCTCAACGGCTTCTTCGAATCGACCCAACTCCAAACAAACTCCACCCAACTCTCGCGGAATGCCTTCAACTTCCTGTTCAATCTCGACGGCACGCTTAAAGGATTGATAGGCTTCTTCCAATTGCCCCAGAGCGACCTGGCCTTTGCCAAGAAAGAAAAATGCTTGCCAAAACTGTGGCAGCTCGGCGGAAACTTTTTGCAACATCTCTGTCGCTTTGGTGACTTCCTCGGCTTCTTCGCCCGTCAAGATCGCTTCGCCAGTCATTCGAAAATGCTTGCGAACCGACTCAGTCGCGGACTGATACATTGACTCCAATGGATCGGTTGTTCGACCAATAAAAACTTCCTCGCCGGTTTCCTTATTTAGAAAGACTTCCACTTTGTCTTCGAGGCGAAGAAATTCAAGATGATCCATCGACTTAGGATCATGGAATGATAATCCAGATCCAACGGCTGGATCAAAACCCTCCATTGCAACGACTTTCTTGGGTTCGGTTCCCGCTTTCCAAGCGATGATTGCCTTCTCCCAATTGGTTGTCTCAAGCCACTCGCAATAAGGATGAATTTCTTGATTGAATTCATTGACAATCACGGCGTCCGAATCGGGTCCCGTGGTCACATTCAAGTCGAGGCTTTCCAATGTCTTCAAGAAGTTCTGAGCGTCTGACTCAGCCATGAACCCACATCGCCAAATTTCGTCGTCGGCAAGAAACATTCCATTGGGCGGAACAAGTTTTTCTGCATCAAACAATGCCGCGATTCGATCCTTCTTGACCACCACGCAAAATCCCTCGATTGTCACCGCCATCTTTTCTCAACCCTTGGCCAAACGTTTCAATACTCTTCCATGATGACGATCATCGCGGCAAAAGGTTCAACACTCACTATTCAATAAAAGCACTTTCTCCGCCTGCGATACTGCTAAGATCGCGAAGCGTTTCGATGTCAATCGCTTCATTGACAAATTTTGCCGAACCATCGGCCAAAGCAAAATTGGCACCGCTTGGGTGATTGCTACTAAAGGCTTGGTTGTTGCGAGAAAGCTGATCTCCAACGTAGTCGTGGTACGCATTGATCCCATAGAGTCCAACACTACGAATACCTAATAATTGTTGCGGCGAAAATTTGCCACCAAGCGATCCACCAATCGCACCAAAAGTCCAACCAGCCCGGTGAGGATTCATTCCGGCTGATTCACTTGGGCTCGCTGAGATTTCGCCAATTGCGATGATGTTTGAAGATCCATCGCGCATGTCACGGAAGCCCTTAGCTCGGCGACGTTCGTAAAACGCAAGCCCTGTTGAACTATCTCCGTAAGGCGAGAACAACCCCTCCAGCCCAATGGAGCCGTACTGGTTTGGCGTCGGCGAATAGATCTTAAAACCAGAGCCATGCGACGGCCCGGCGACTCCGTAGTAGTGCATTGTCCCGCCACCATTGACCGGATCTGATGCGATCTCGTCCTCTTGTGTTGATGAGGCACAGAACATTAACGGAACGTGGTGTTGAGTCGACATGTGCATACACTTCGCATGCATTTCCGCGTTTGTCGTGCAGGCACCTTCGGCGACTCTCAACTGTTCTGCGACTTGCGGCTGCTCGATTTCCCGCATCAACGAGGCAACCCAAGGTCCAGCAACATTTCCTGTTGCGCCACCTGCGAGACGCAATCTCGACGCCCCCGCTGGGAGCCGCATGTTGGCTGATTCGTAATTGTGAGACGCAAGAATCAACTGTCGAATGTTGTTCAAACAAGTCGCGCGCCTGGCCGCTTCTCTGACCTGCTGAACCGCTGGCAGCAACATCCCAACCAGAATTCCGATGATCGCGATCACGACCAAAAGCTCAACCAAAGTAAATGCGTGCCGTCTTTTTTGAAGCGCCTGCGCATTGTGACAAAACCTGGCCATAATCATCTCCAAACATCTGTGTAGTCGGTGAGCGAAATCAAAAAGCGGAAGTTTAGGAAGAGATGAAGTTAAGCAAATGATTGTCTAGCGGTTCCGACTTTATTTGCTGCAACAGCAGTCTAAGAATCATGCCCAAGCGTGTCAAACAATCATTCAATTTGAAACGATTAACGAACTCGCCAAGTGTCCAGTCAACTTGTTCCAGCCAGAGGAATTCATCGAAAACTGGAATTCACAGACGTGATATACGTATAATTTCGCTTTGATCTGAACCACCCAAATCAATAACCGACGCTTCAGCAAAGAAGCCGTCAGACAGAAGCCGTAAGCCATAAGGAAGTTTCAAATGTCGACAGTCACTGCCTCTAAAGCCACCAACCTTGAAGAGCTGATCGAAAGCGGATGGAAATCGCAAACCGTGAAGCAGGAAATCCGAACCAATTTCCTTCGTCAGCTATCGGCAGGCGAGGAACTGTACCCAGGCATTGTCGGATACGAGAACACCGTCATTCCGGAAATCAACATCGCGTTACTTTCCGAGCACGACATGTTGTACCTTGGTGAAAAAGGGCAGGGCAAAAGTCGGTTGATGCGCGGACTCGTAAGATTTCTTGATGAAGAAATTCCTTACCTTGATATTCCCGGCGCACCATTCCACGAAGATCCACTTAATCCTCTCAGTAAAGTCGCCAAGGAATTCGTCGCCAATACCCATCCCGCCGAAGTCCCAATCGCGTGGTGGCATCGGGATGACCGCTACGCGGAAAGGCTGGCCCCGGGAACTAAGTTCGCCGACATCATCGGTGAGATCGACCCTGCCAAACTTGCCGGCGGCGTCAGCATGTCAACCGAAGAAGCGCTTCACTTTGGCTTGATCCCGCGCATGCACCGTGGCATCTTTGCCGTCAATGAATTGCCAGAACTCGATGAGCTTGTCCAAGTCGGCTTGTTCAACATCCTCGAAGAACGCGACGTTCAAATTCGTGGCTATCCAGTTCGATTCGAGATCGATGTGATGATCTTGTTTTCCGCCAACCCATCAACTTTTAACCGCAGTGGCAAAGTCATTCCGCAGCTAAAAGATCGAATCGGCAGCCTGATTCAGACGCACTATCCGACCGAGCGTGATCATGGAATTCAAATTATGGAACAGGAAGCCAATGTCGACCTCGACGGAGAATTTCCTGTTCGTGTCCCTTTCTTCATGAAAGAAATTTGCGAACAAATCACCATTCAAGCTCGCAAATCAAAATACGTTGATCAGCAATCGGGCGTAAGCGCACGTTTTAGTCTGGCCAACTATCGGACAATGATCTCAAGCGCCCGCCATCGCGGTGTCGTGCTCGGCGAGTCACCAGCGGTCCCACGCATCAGTGACCTTGGGCACCTATACACCTCGTCGCTAGGTAAACTCGAACTCGACATGATGGGCAGCCATCAAATGTCTGAAAAGCAAGTCCTCGATAGCATCGTCGCCGAAGCCATTCAAATCGTCTTCGCCGAATACGTTTCGGAGCATGGACTCGACGAAATCTCTGAGATCTTTGGTAAGGGTGTAAAAATCGAAGTCGGCGACATGGTTCCTTCTTCGCAATATGCCGAGCGATTGAAACGAGTCCCTCCCGCTTGGGAAAAAGCATTTGAGATTAATGCTTCGGACAACGAAGCCGTCCGCGCGTCTTGTGTTGAATTTATTTTGGCCGGTTTGTATTCGATGGATCAAATTTCGAGAAGCCAAACCCACGGCCACTCGTCGTACGAAACGTAGACAATGCTACCGGTCGTCCCAAAGCTTTACATTTTTAAAAATACTAGAGGACATTTCAAAACCTAAAAT
>CAYMFZ010000020.1:0-10398 GCA_964389585.1 uncultured Pirellulaceae bacterium
AGTTCCTCGGCGAGCGCGCAGGAAAACGGCAGGCTGGCTCCCCTTTCGGCGAAGCCATCTCCTTCAAGACTTGAGTCATTGAGCTCTAAGTCACTAAGAACTGAGCTGCCGCAACAGGATATCGAGGCCCCGTCTCGATCAGCCCAGTTCATGCGACGTTCAAGGCTCGAACCGGTCGTGAGTTCGATTCGCGAATTCGATTTTACAAGCGGGCTCTTAACAGATGATTCGTTTCGCGAACTCTTGTTGATGCAATCCCCAATGCAAGAGCCGCCGCGTAGCAACTCGCATCCATCTCAAAGCGACTTGGACGAAAAAGGTTTGGCCAATTCGGCTCCGACGGATAACTCTCCGACTTCGAATGCGTTTGTTCCAACTACGTCACAAGAACCAGCAGCCGTTCCGCCTGTTGACTCCAACACAGCCCCAATAAAAATCGCCTCAGAATTGACCGTCCCAACAATACCTGACTCGATGGTACGCGGTGTTAGTTTTTTGGAGCCGTTCCAAGATGAAGAAACGAAAGGCAAACCGGCTGAAGACGAAACCGACAAGCAAGATAAACCCGCTTCAGAGCAACAAAAAAGTGAATCCGACTCGATGAGTCTCAAGACTCAAACGGTTGAGGATCTTGAGAAAAAAATCAAAGATCAAAAAGAGCTTTTAAATGCCGACGAGACAATTGAACCAACCACGAAAACTGAAAAACTGAAACAATTGAGCATCGCTGAAGCAGCCGTCAAAAGAGCTGCTGGTTTCAAAGCAGAGATCAAAAAGCGGAACCAGGAAACCGACGAGGAATTTGAGAAGATCAAAAAAAAGAAGGAGGAGGCACTTCAAGAAACTCGTGAACCGAAAGTGCCGGACATGTCCAAGTCATCTAGTGATCTGCAAATGTCATTGCAGGAATTGCGGCGACAATTGCAAGCAAAAAAGGATGAGCGAAGTCTTAACGAAGCCCAATCTATTGCGCGTGATCAACGGGTAAAGGAATTACCTGGGCTTCGAACCAAGGTTGCGGACAGTTTGAAAGATATCAAACTCGACAAAGCGGACGCCAAGAAAAATCCGGATGACTCCGCGTCGAATTTGGTCCAAGAGGCCAGAGAGCTAGAGAAACAGAAAGAACTTGAATCGTTGAACCTTGAGCCAAAGCGACTGGATCGACTGGGAGTTTTATTACCGATCGACCATGAGACGATCAATCTCGATATCAAAAAACTTGAAGCAGAAGTTGCCGCCTACGAAAGGGCCTTCAATGAGAAACGAGACGAAGAAATTCAAGAACAGCAAACTGCCGCATTGAGAGCAGCCAGAATGGCCGACCCCGCGCTTAAGAAACTGGCAGAAAAAAACCAAGAACTTGTTGCCACGAGAGCGGCATTGACCGCAGACACGTTGCGGTGCGAGGAAAAAACCAAGGCCGCGGAAAAGAGCATCGAAGAAGTCGACAAGAAGTTAATGGAAGTTCAAAGCCGAATCGACACGGTCAGCGGAACTGCTAACGCGAGCGGTGTCGAGCTTGTAGATTTTCGGCAAAGCTTGATGTACACGTTCGAGAGCCAAGCTGAAATTGGGATCATCAACAAAAAGACGCAAGCGTTGTCACTGAAGCTACTTTCGCTCAAGGAAGATCGTAACAAACTTGCAGACTCAGATAGTTTGATTGAACAGCTTTATCAAGAACACGAAGAGGCTAAATCTGACAAGGATCGTGAGGCCGCAAATTCTTGGTCAAACGAAAAACGCGAGAAAGACAAAGACAACTTCAAGAAAAACGCTTCGGATCTAATCGCCACACAAATCAAGTACCTGAGCGAATTGGAAGCTGATTACAAAAAATTTCGGACGTGCCTGGATAACGAGAAGGAGAAACTTCTCAAACTTGTCAAAGATGTCCAACAAGCTCGTGAATACATCGATGAAAAAGCGCTTTGGCTGCGAAGCGCCAGTCCAGTTTCGCTTTGGGGACCGCTGTCGGAAAACAACAAACGACTCCCCGGCGACATTGAGAAGTCTTGGGACGCAACGAGTAGGCTGCTTGATCGCTCGAAATGGACGGAGTTTACATCAGAATTTTGGAATAGTGTCTCGCGACGACCCTATGAGTCGGCATTCGCAGCGATTTTTCTTGCCGGGCTATTTGTTGTCACGAAAAGATTGAAGAGGCAACTATGACCAACGAAGAAGACAAGTCAAAAAAGCCAAGCGAGCAACCGACTCCGCCCCAAACGAATTCGCTAACGCCTGAAGACCATCCGCCTGTCGACCAACCGACGCAGGAAGAGATCGTTACTCAGATCAAAGAGTCGGATGACGCGCATACTGGCCCCAACGAAGTGCTGCGGCGACATATTGAGATGTACTCCAAGTACAAACCTGTTTTCACAAGTTTGGCGTATACGATTATTGGTGCCATGATCGTGCCGGCGTTACTTGGGTTTGTCGTCACTCAACTTCGGCCTCATTTTGAGTTGAGCACCATTCGAGGATCAGTTGCTCGCGGTTTGTGGATGACGATTCCGCCATTATTTGCCAGTTTGATTTTGGCGAGAGCACTTCAACCTGGGAGCCTCGCTGAAAGGCACTTTGGTTGGAAACCGAATCTGTGTTCAGGCTTGTTAAAAACAGTCAACATCATGATTTGGGTTTGGCTGCCGCTTCGATTTGTCTACACCATGCTCGAAACGTTTGATGGAAGCGTCTCGAATGAACAACCCACGCCGGGCCAATGGACGGATTCGTTGGGAAGGTTGCTATTCATTGCCGCGATGGTGGCGTTTGCATTTGGACTTTGGCAGACTGCTCGCTCCATGCGTAAGTGGATTAGGCGGACGACTGATGAACCGGTTTGGGGCGATAACTTTCGCAGACTGATGTTCTGGTTCTTGCCTTTGATGCCGGCGTCTTTGGCAATCATGTCAGTGATGGGTTATCACTTTACCGCCGTTGAAATGAGTTGGCGGATGCTGTGGACGGTCATTTTGATGATTGGCATCTCGATGCTGGGCGGATTGGCAAGTCGTCTACTTCTTATTGCACAATTCGGAATTAAGCTTCGCCACCTGAAGCGAACCGATGAGGGCGTTATCAAGAGCGATGAGTCTATCGACATCAGCGACATCTCGCAGCAAGTCAATCGCCTACTGCGTGCGACCGCGCTTGTTGCAATGGTCGTCGTTGGTTGGCAGATCTGGTCAGAAGTACTTCCTGCGATTGCGTATTTGGATCAATGGGAAATGGGTTGGGGCTCACTCGATGCAGATGGCGAAAAGATCTCAATCACATTGCGTCACGTTTTGATGGCCATTGGTGTGGGTGTGATCACCGTCATTCTCAGCCGCAACTTGCCAGGCTTGTTGGAAATTACTTTGCTTGATCGACTGCCGCTGGATCGCGGTGGTCGCTATGCGATTTCGTTTGTTGTTCGATACTTGGTTGGCATTATTGGGATTTTGCTGGCTTGCCAGATCGCTGGTTTTTCATGGAACAAGGTTCAATTTCTCGCTGCCGGTCTATCGGTTGGTCTTGGTTTCGGGCTTCAAGAAATATTCGCCAATGTCGTTTCAGGAATCATCATCTTGATCGAAAGACCGATTCGAGTTGGCGATGTTGTGACGGTCAACAACACAACCGGCACCGTCACACAAATGAAGCTTAGGGCGACAACGATTCTCGATCGCGACTTTCGCGAATTGATTGTGCCCAACAAGAAATTTATCACCGAAGACGTGATGAACTGGACGCTTTCGACGCTGACGTCGAGGATCGCGATGCCAGTCGGCGTCGCCTATGGTTCGGACTTGGAACTCGTTGAGAAGACACTCATGCGTGTGGCCAAGCGTCATCCATTGGTCAACGAAACGCCTGCACCTCAGGTGATTTTCTTGAACTTTGGCGACAGCACTTTGAATTTTGAGCTGCGTGTGTTTATTCCCAATCGAGATATTCAACCCAAAGTTCATCACGAATTGAACATGGCCATCGACGAAGCTTTCCGCGCGAAAGACATCGAAATCGCCTTCCCACAACGCGATTTGCACATCAAGAACATCTCTGAGTTTCCAATTCCAACGCCGAGGTCGACTGATTCAAGCGGACCAGGTTCGTCTGGAAATCCTACACCGGCTTCAAAGAGTGGTTCCGCGACTGATTCTGGTTCTGGCGCATCGGCAGTTGCAGATTTAGAATCCGAAACATCGAATGGTGATGCAAACAACAATGAAGACCAACCTGATGATAGAATCAGGCAAGTGCTTCCTTTTCCCATGAAGCAAGTTGATGGTCAGCAAGACGACGTCGTCGAGCCGTTTGATAAACGTACTGGTTAAATGAACCTCAGCTTGGAGCATTCACTGTTCGTAGTAACTCGATTTATCGAGTTGGCCGTGCTCGTTTGCGGGCTTTCTAATTCAGAACGAGCCGAGAATTGGGACTTTGAATAGCGACCATTTAGAACGAAGTACAAACGGCTGAAGCGGCTTGAACCGCATGAATGCGATTACTACGAACGGCGCGGATTTTTGATTTGACGCCGGATTTGATTCAATGCTTGGAATTGATTCAACGCTTGAATCTAATTTGACGTTTTAGATTCAATACGTTGAACTGTTGTCAAACCCGCTGGCTTAACTCATTGGCCTAACTCGTTGGCTTATCTATCGCTCGATTTTGTACTCATCAATCTTTCGATAAAGCGTCGCGCGGCTGATGCCCAAAAGCTCGGCCGCTTTGGGAACGCTGTTGCTGGTTCGTTTCAACGCGTCGCGAATCAGTTTTTGTTCCCAGTGATCGATACGCAGCGTTTCCAACTCGCCGTCGCTGGCCTCACGAATCCCCAAATCCGCCAACTCGATCTCTGTTCCTTCCGCCATTACGATCGCACTATCGATCACGTTTCGAAGCTGCCTCACGTTGCCGGGCCATTGATAGGCCAGCAATCTCGCATTGGCTTTTTTCGAAAACTTCATCTTTGGCTTGCCATGCTGGTTGCGAAAATGTTCGAGGAAAAAGTCGATCAACATTTGCACGTCGCCTTCACGATCTCGCAGCGGCGGAATGATTAGCTCGTATACGCTGAGGCGATAGAACAAGTCCTCGCGGAATTGCTTCTCTTTAACGAACTCCTTTAAGTCACGATTCGTCGCGCAAATCACACGCACATCGACTTTGACTTCTTCGGTTCCACCAACGGGAAGGAAAGGATGCCCCTCTAAAGTTCGGAGAAGTTTCGCTTGACCTTCCAAAGTCAGCTCGCCAATCTCGTCAAGAAACAGCGTCCCCAAATCGGCTTGTTGGAACCAGCCGATGTGATCTCGATCGGCACTGGTGAATGAACCTTTCTTGTGTCCAAACAATTGGCTTTCCATCAAGTCACGTGGAATCGCCGCGCAGTTAACGCTGAGCATCGGACGGTCAGCGCGTGGACTGGTCCGATGTATCGCCCGCGCAACCAACTCTTTACCCGCTCCACTTTCACCTCGAATCAAGACACAACCAGACGCCTTGGCGACGCGCGTGATTTTCGACTTGAGATCCAGCATCTTTGGGCTTTCACCCTTCATCTCATCAAACGTCGCGGTCTTTTCGACCAGTCTCGAATGTTCGGCAGCCAATGACGTATGGCGATTGGCTCTCGCCAGCGAGCGGACCATGATGTTGGCCATCGCGCAGGCGACTTGAAAATGCGCGTTGTGAAATCGGCTCGAATCTCGATAAAGATGAATTGCACCTTTAACTTCGTTTTCATCAACGAGTGGAACACAAATCGAGTCGGCGATGTCTTTGCCTTCGACTGAATCATGCTCCACGCGGATTGCGTGTTTTTGCTCCACCACGCGGCGCGTCAATTCTGGGTCAAGTTTCAATTCTTCGGCGCGGTCTTCAGGAAAGACTTGCTTTGGAGTCAACTTGCCCTCCTCTGAGAGCCAAAGAAACCCAGCCGCTGATGCGTCCGTTCGTTTGAACAAACGACGCATGCAAATTTGAACAACACTTTCAGGATCGTCGACGGACAACAATTTTACACTTAGTTGAAACAGGAAGAAAAAGTCCTGCCCCCAATTGTGTCCCTTGAGAAAATCGAGCGTGTACTGCCCGGTCTCTTTTGGGTTGAGTGACTTGTCCAAAACGATTGTCAGGTTGCCAGTCGTCTTGTTTTCCGACTCCCCGTCAGAAAGGTCGTTGAACGTTTCTTCCTGCTTTTTATCGACGACCTCTGAGAATGTAAAAGCGCTTCCGCCAATGCGAACTTCGGTGCCTTCGATGAGTCGAGCTTGATCCACCGACTGTCCGTTGACGTAGGAGCCGTTGCTACTTTTGTTGTCTTGAAGCCACCAACCGTCTTCGTCGCGAAAGACTTCGGCGTGAACGCGTGAGCATTGCGGATCGTTCATAACAATTCGACATTGCCAATCTCGACCGAGAAGATTCTTCTCTTTTGGCGATAACTCAAATCGGGCACCGGCATTGGCTCCCGCATTCATAACTAGAAATGCTGGCACGGAACGTAAACTTATTAACAGTGAAATGGAGAGTGAATCAGTATCCGCGAAAATCAAAGAATCGCATGACACTTCGAATCACTAAATGCAATTGAAACGACAACCACAAAGAACTGGTCGACATTATCATACACTAGTGGTTTATCAGCGATTAAGTTTAGGGTGTTGAAAATCAGCCGCCAAGCGTTAGCGTCCGGTCTTACGGGACTAAACCGGGTGCTAACGCACTGCGGCTCATCCTAAATAAAAGCTTTGACAAGCCACCTAGTCTATTGACCAGTTATTGTCGCTGTGCCCGACGTGTAATATAGATCAGTCAATTCGATTCGTCGATAAAACGGAATGATCGACCAATCACAATTCTCTTGCTGAAGAACCAACGAAGTTTCGAAACGTTAGCCAACTAATCGAGTTCCATCTTTTCAGCCTCTTTTTTCGTTGACTATCTCAAATTTTGAAACTTGAAGCTACGTACCCTAGAATTGAATCGGTATTGCCTCTCGTCGACCCAAACTCTACGATTCCACGTACAAAATATTGTAAAGATACGAAGGCTAAGTTGTCTCGGAAACAAGTGTCAGGAAATAATATGCTTTGTTTGAATTCGCTGATCGGCAAGAAGTTACTCTCCTTTTTTGTGATCATGTCGTTGGCTGTTGTTGGCATTGCCAACGGGCAAACCGCAGACATCGACGAACAGTCTTCAGCCGACAAACGGACTTCGACGGTCGTTTCCAAAATCGTTTCAAGGTTAATGCAGAGCGATCATCTATCGAGCCGCAAACTCGATGACACGATTTCGAATCGCGCGTTTGACATGTTTGTCAAAAACCTTGACCCCATGAAAGCGTACTTTCTGCAGTCGGACATTGAAGAGTTTGGTAAGTGGAAGAATGAGCTTGATGATCAGATGATCGCGGGCAAGTTCGATGTGGCCTTCGAAATCTTCGGTCGCTTTTTATATCGCGTCGATGAGCGAACGGATGTCGCACTTGAAATGATCGACGCTGATCACGATTACAGCATTGATGAAGAGATGGTCACCGATCCTGAACTTTTGACATTCGCAAAAACAGAAGAAGAAGCTCGCGAAAGCTGGCGGAAGCGGATTAAGTACAGCCTTTTAGTTTTGCGTGGTGACGACAAAGAAGAAGCCGACAAAAAAGAAGACAAATCAAAAACTGACGATGAAGCGACTGACAAAACCGAAAAGAAGATCGTGAAAAAGAAAGACGATCCCAAAGAGCGTTTGCGAAAGCGTTACCAAGGTTTCTCACGACGGATGCATCAGATTGACGCCGAAGACATTGTTGAACGATACATCACTGCGATTACCACCAGTTTTGATCCTCACACAACGTACCTCTCCAAAGGGACTTTCGAAAACTTTCTAATTCAAATGGGGCTGGAACTCGAGGGCATCGGTGCAACGCTTTCAGTTGAAGACGAAGGCTACACGGTCATCAAGAACATCGTTCCAGGTGGCGCTGCCGCAAGCCAAGGTGAATTGAAAGTCGAAGATAAAATTGTTGCCGTTGGACAAGGCGAAGAAGACGGTACGGTTGCAGACTCGAAATTGCTGGCCGAGCATGGCCCTGATTTTGTCGACGCTACTGGAATGAAACTCGATGATGTGGTTGGAATGATTCGCGGCAAAGCGGGTACGATCGTTCGCTTGAACGTAATGTCTGAGAATTCAGGCGAACTGCACACCGTCAAAATCGTTCGCGAAAAAATCAAACTCGAAGACAGCGCCGCGCATGGAGCCATCTTCGAAGAAGGTAAAAAACGGGATGGCCAGCCCAACAAGATCGGCGTGATTGAACTGCCAAGCTTTTATGCTGACATGGGTGGCTCGGACGGAAGTGGTCGAAGCACAACGACCGATGTTCGCCGCATCCTTAATGACTTTAACAAGAAAGACGTCGACGCGGTTGTGCTTGACCTTCGTAGTAACGGAGGTGGAAGTCTTCGCGAAGCCATCGATTGCACTGGTTTGTTCATCGAATTGGGACCAGTTGTTCAGGTCAAAAACCCTTACGGCGAAATTGAAAAACTAAATGACGAAGACAGTGGCATGGCTTGGAAAAAGCCGCTCGTTGTCTTGACCAGCAAATTCAGTGCGAGTGCCAGTGAGATTCTTGCCGGTGCTATCCAAGACTACGATCGCGGTTTGGTCATTGGCGACACGACCACTCACGGGAAAGGTACAGTTCAAAGTCTTGTAAATCTGAATCAAATTTTATTCAATCGAATCAAAGATCCACCGAACAGATTTGGAGCATTGAAAATCACGACTCAGCAGTTCTATCGTCCTAACGGCGACAGCACGCAGAAGCGTGGCGTACTTTCTGATATCGTCCTGCCTTCCATCAGTGACAACATGGAGAACATTGGCGAAGCCGACCTGGACTACCCAGTGAAATTCGATCGTGTCCCTGAAGCATCCTTCCAGAAGTACAACTTCAATCGCAAAGAAATCACCGAAGCGCTACAAACGAAATCTCGCAAGCGGATTGGTGAGTCTGAAGATTTTCAAAAAGAGATCCGCAAGATCAACAAGTACGTTGAGTTGAAGAATCGAAAAACGGTTTCGCTCAACGAGGAGAAATTCCTGGCACGACGCAAGGAATTGAACGCCGAACGTGAGGACGAGAAGACGATCGAAAATCAAATGATTCCTAACAATGAAATTGAACGGAATTTTTATCTCGACGAGATTCTTCGAATCACCGCTGACTACATGAACATGCTTGGCGATAAGCAGCTAAGCAAGCGATAGATTGTGTCGTTTAAAAATTGAGGCAAAAAAAATCACCAACCGTTAATCGGTTGGTGATTTTTTTGTTTAATTCACTTGAGCGCCCAGCGATCGAATCACGAGTTCGATTCGATCTACTGTTTGTCGCCTTCAACAGCTTCTGGCTGAGGCTGGGCAGCTTTATTAGCGGCTTCGGCTGCAGCAGCGGCTTCTTTTGCCTTTGCTTCATCGGCTGCTTTCTTGGCAGCATCGGCAGCTTTTTGCTTTTCAGCAGCAACCTTGGCTTCGGCGGCTTTGGTCTTTAACTCGCCCAATTGTTTCTCTTGGTCAGCCAACCGCTTAGCCATATCTTCTAAATCTGCTTTCGCATTTTCGATTTGCTGTTTCAACGAAGAGATTTGCTGCTCAGCTTGCTGAACGGCCTGATCGTAAGCACTCGGCTCTGGAACGTTGCTGGCTTTCATGATATCCGCCATCGTCGCAAGCTTGACTTCGACCTCGTCCTCTTTGCCATCCTTGGAGCGAGTAAGCTTGACTGATTCGCCGGCAGCTTTGCCTTGAACCATTGCTTTGAACACGGCAAGATTTTGAATTGCTTCGCCATTGGCTTTTGTCAGCATGTCACCTGACTGTAGTCCAGCCATTTGTGCAGGACCGTTAGTAAATACAGATCGAACGCCGACGCCAATTCCTGCGTCATAAAGATCAGCACCAATGTCTACTTTCGCCATGTCTTCTTCAGTTGGCTGTTGGACGATCACAACATTTTGTGATTGGAAGCCGTCTTGGAAAATCTGAGCCTCTGTGGTGACTGACGAAGTACAGACGATTGCGGCGGCGAGCGCGGTTTGCGCGAGATATTTTAGTTTCATGGTTTCTCGAAAATTTGAACCGTTCGGTGAAATTGTTTTGGATTACGCAATACAAAACGACCACCACAGGGTATTCAAACAATCGCCATTGTCCAGTTTTATTCATACGAACCGAATCAAATTCGTTCAAAACTGGCGACCATTGTTCTCAAAAACACGCTTCAGGCGTTCAAGCTTAATGGTCGAATTTGAGCATTGATCTCCGTCGTGCGGCAAACTGCCACAACGATGGCTCTAACTTCCGATGAAAGCCCTTTAATTG
>CAYMFZ010000020.1:10498-16822 GCA_964389585.1 uncultured Pirellulaceae bacterium
AGCACGCAAATTGAGCACGCAAATTGAGCACGCAAATTGAGCACGCAAATTGAGCACGCAAATTGAGCGAGCAATTTAAGTGAGATCAATTCTTAAACCATCGTAGCCAACATTAATTCCACTCGGTAGCGTTGGGTTCACTTTCTCGTAATCCAGCCGGCAGGCGCAATGCGTAAAATAGGTCTGCTTGACCTGTAATTTCTGGGCCACTTCAACCGCCTGGTCGATACTAAAATGCGTGACATGCGGCTCATCGCGCAAGGCGTCTAGAACTAACGTATCGAGCCCTTCGAGCAACGACCAACTCGACTCAGGAATTTCGCTGACATCGGTACAGTACGCGACATTGCCAACCCGAAAGCCCAGCACATCGAATTTTGGACCGTGTTTCAACGGGATGGGAATCACGGTTGCCCCAAGTATTTCGATCGGTTGTGTATCGATGGAAATCAAATCGACTGCGGGAGCGGCTCCGACGTGTGTGTGCTCGGCGTCTTGAAAAGCGTAATCAAACGCTGATTTCAAACGGCGTTCGACTTGCTTGTTGCAATAGACTGGGACCGCACGCCCGAGATAAAATTGAAAAAGTCGAAGGTCGTCAAAACCCATGACGTGATCTGTATGCTCATGGGTATAGATCACTGAATGAGCGATCCCGATTTTTTCACGCAACAACTGAAGCCGAAGATCAGGTGACGTGTCGATTAGTAAGTTGCCATCGGGAAGCCCAAGAATGGCACTGGCGCGTGTTCGCTGATTGCGAGGGTGTCCGCCTTGGCATACGTCGCACCCACATCCGATGGCCGGGACCCCAACTGACGTTCCCGTTCCGAGCAAAATCATCGTGCCTGTGATATCAGTCGTTTGTGGTTTCTTTGGGGGTTTCTTATTCACAGACACTTTTCAGGAAACGTTGCGTTCGATTTGGGTTCGACACGATACTGTAATCCATCAAACTTGAATTCATCAAATCAAAATTGACAAGGAAACAGCTTTAGACGCGAACGTATCAACAGGGAGTCTGGTCCCTAAGTTTGCAGAATGGAACAAGAAACGCATTCAAAAACTTACCTGGTTCTTAACAGCGGCGAACCCAATCTGTTGATGGCCAGTTTTTCGCGGATTGTGCTTTGCCGTCGATAAAGCAATCAAAGCCAAAACTTGAATCAGACTGCGATTGCTTTGACGCTAATCGACGACTGAGACTCAGAACCTATTTCCAAAACTTGTGAGCCGTTGGCGTTAGCCTCGGGCCAGTTGAACGAGTGGTTTATTTTGCTGGTTATCCCGGCCCGAGGCTAGCGCCTTCGGCTCACTGTTGATCGAATATCTTGGTTTCGGGATAGGCTCTTAGTCAATTCAAAGTCAATTCAAGACGAGGAACAGGTCGGCATGGCACGCGAATTGCTTTCGAATTAGCTATATCTGGCAATAAGCCAAACAAACGACCTGAGGGAGCTGACAAATGTGGACTTGTATTCGGTAAATCGTGTGGTTTCCTGTGCTGTCAATCTCCGTTGACCGGCATGGGGTGTCACTATAATCTGTTAACATCAGCCAACTTACGTAAAATCCCGCGCAACGTTTTTGCGGGGCGTGTGAAATTAGCGCCACCGTCCAATTTGAGCTCGACCTGACAAAATAGCCGGTCGATTAGATCGCGTTTCGCGCCACGAGAATAAATCAAGCTTTCGACAGAAAAAACGTCGAACAATTTGGAAGCAAGTCATGGAACAACTGGAAAGAATTTGGGACGGGACAACACACTTTTTTGGATCGCTAGTAGGCGGTTTCGAAAAAGCAGTCACTGGAATTTTCGGATCGTCCAACGCTCGCTACATCAAGAAACTCCAAGGTCGTGTCGAAGCCATCAATGCGCTCGAATCGCGTTATGAACCTTTGACTGATGACCAACTGCGTGAAGAGACCGAGAAATTCAAACAGCGTTTGAGAAATGGCGAGACGACCGACGACATCATGATCGAGGCTTTCGCTGTCTGCCGAGAAGGCGGAAAACGCTTCCTCAATATGCGTCACTACAATGTGCAAATGATCGGTGGCATGGTGCTTCATTCCGGCGCGGTCGCAGAAATGGTAACGGGTGAAGGTAAAACACTTGTTGCGACTTTGCCGTCCTACTTGAACGCACTCGAAGGCCGCGGTGTTCATGTGGTTACCGTCAACGATTATCTCGCGCGTCGAGATATGGAATGGATGGCACCTCTGTATATGGGACTTGGTCTTTCCGTCGGCGCAATTCAAGGCAACATGCCAGTCAAGGAACGACAAGAGGCTTACGACAAGGACATTACTTACGGAACCAACAACGAATTTGGTTTCGACTATCTTCGCGACAACATGCGACCGGCTGCGCGAGGTGACGAACGATTCCCGAAACGTTATCAACAGTCCCAAGGGCCACTGGCGTTTGCCATCGTTGACGAAGTTGACAACATCCTGATCGACGAAGCGCGAACGCCGCTGATCATCTCGGGTCCGGCTCACCAAAATCCTGCTCGCTACGCAGAAGCCAACAAAATCGCAACGCAGCTTCAAAAAGATCTTCACTATCAAGTCAACGAAAAAGATCACACGGCGACGCTGACAGACGAAGGTGTTCGATTCGCAGAAAAGTTAGCGGGCGTCGAGAGTTTCTATACCGCGGGCAACATGGATTGGCCGCACATGATTGACAATGCTCTTAAGGCTCACGGGCTTTACAAGATCGACGTCAACTACGTGGTCAAAGATGGCCAAATCGTTATCGTTGATGAATTCACCGGCCGTCTGATGGAAGGACGTCAGTGGAGCGATGGCTTGCACCAAGCCGTTGAGGCCAAAGAAGGCGTTAAGATCAAAGAGGAAACCCAAACACTTGCGACCATCACGCTTCAGAACTATTTCAAGCTCTACGAAAAAGTCTGCGGCATGACGGGTACCGCGATGACTGAGGCAGAAGAGTTTTACAAAATCTACGAACTCGATGTCGTTGCGATTCCAACCAATCGTGTGCTTCAGCGTATCGCTCACCCGGACATCATTTACAGCAGTGAAAAACACAAATGGTCTGCGATCGCCGAAGAGATCGAGGACTATCACCAATGGGATATGGTCTTCCTGAAGAACGGTGAATATTACGTCGGTCGAATCAAAGATGACAATGATTCGGAGGTTGTCCTTGCAGCAAAAGAAGACGGTGCCGAACATCGACTTTCGCGCTCAAAGATCGACAAAGTCCAATACAAAGGCCGCCCAATTCTTGTGGGTACCGTCTCGATTGAGAAGAGTGAATTGCTGGCGGGACTTCTTGAGCGACGTGGTATCAAGCACGAAGTCCTCAACGCAAAGAACCATAAACGTGAGGCTGAAATTGTCGCCCAAGCCGGTCGTCGCGACGCCGTCACGATTGCGACCAACATGGCCGGTCGTGGTACCGATATCGTGCTGGGTGGAAATCCGGAAACGATGGCTTGGGCTCGACTTCAAGACAAATACCCAACGCGACTTGATGTCCCGCGTGAAGAGTGGGACGAACTGGTTGAATCGATAGACCAGGAACACAACATGGCGGCGATGGGTGAAGAGGTCAAAGAGCTAGGTGGACTTCATGTGCTGGGTACGGAACGCCATGACGCTCGACGAATTGACCTTCAGCTTCGCGGACGTTGTGGTCGCCAGGGTGACCCGGGTAGTAGTCGATTCTTTTTGAGTCTCGATGATGACTTGATGCGAATTTTCGCCGGCCCATTTGTCAAACGCGTTTTGGAAATGGGTGGATTCAAGGACGAAGTTCCAATCGAAAGCCGAATGGTCTCGCGACGAATTGATGCGGCTCAGAAAAAGCGAGAAGAGTATAACTTCGAAATTCGAAAGAGCCTGCTCGAATACGACGAGGTGATGGATGAACAACGCAAGCGTGTTTACAGCTTCCGTCAGCGAGTACTCGATGGCGTGAGTTGTCGTGAATTGGTCCAGGATATGGTGAGCGATCAAGTCGAAACGAATCTTGAGACTTGCCTGGCTGAGGCTTTTGGCCAAGAGTCATTCGCGCAGTACGCCGGCAAGCAACTCACCGTTGAGCTTGACCCAAGAGCCTTCCGAAAAACGACGCCCGAAGAAGCGATTCAAATCTGCCTCGACGAAGCCGAACGACAGGCCGAAACCGACATTCTTGCTCAAATTGATGTCTGTTTAGCAGTTGGCGAAGAGGAATCTGAATGGAACTGGGGCGCGTTGGCTCATTTCGCGAACGCTCGCTTTAATGTCGGCGCTCGTGAAAAAGAATTGAAAGCGAAGGGACGTGACTTTGTCGACGAATACTTGATCGACAAAGCCCGTGAAACGATTCGCAAGCAAGAGATTCAAGGCGCTGAGCAAATGCTTGATCCAGATTACGGGATCAAGATGGCTTCGGCTTGGGTCAAAGCCAAATTTGGATTCGAAATCGAGCATGAAGAATTCCGCGACGTGACGCATGACGTTGCAGTTGATCTCGTCGTCAATCGCGCTATCGAAAAGTACGACGAAAAAGAAGCCGTCTATCCGGTCATGGCTGGGCTTTACCAGTTCGTTATGCCTGCATCGGGAGGAGCCCAAGGTAGAATTGATCGCGAAGGTCTTGTCGAATGGGCAAGCCGACGTTTCGAATCTGAAATTTCGATTGACGACCTGAAGAATAAGCAGCGTGATGAAATTCGCGAGTATCTCGTCACGAAGAGTCGCAGCTCTCAAAAACAAGCGCAGACTGCGATCGAATCACTTCAAAGCCAGATCACGAACATCTCAGACAAGGGTGGTGTTCCACTTGCAAATGCGAACGGTGAAGCGGTAAAGCTTTCGGATTGGTTCAAGCAGACGCTTGATTACGACTTGCCGATGGACAAAGTTGAATCGCTTGATCGCGAAGAACTTGAGCAAACGCTTGAAGCCATCGTCGAAGATCATTACCACCCTGAGTTTCGCAGAATGGAACGCATGGTTCTGCTTGAGATCGTAGACTCCGCTTGGAAAGATCACTTACTGGCCATGGACTATCTCCGCAGTGCCGTTGGCCAACGCGGTATGGCTCAGCTTGATCCGAAGGTCGAATACAAGCGCGAAGGCATGCGAATGTTTGACGGCTTGTGGGTCTCAATCGGTGAGCGAGTCACCGATCTGGTTTTCCGGATGGAGCAGATGAACGAAGACTTCGTTTCCAACACTTTGGTTGAAACGAGTGCGCGACACGACGATGCCAACGATGCAAGTCAACAACAGCAGCAAGCGCCTCAACAATCTGACATTGGTCAGGAGCAATCAGATGCAATTGATCGCTCGGGTGGAGGTCGCCAAACTGTTGAAACGATACGCAACCGAGATGATAAAGTCGGTCGGAATGATCCGTGCCCATGTGGTAGCGGCAAAAAACACAAATCGTGCTGCATGAGAAAACGAGCGTAGAATGTAGGAGTGTAGAACAGTTGTCCTCAACTGTTCATGATCACGTGTGCGAAACAGTTGGAACAACTGTTCTACAATCGATCTTAAATTGAAAGGATTCAATTGAGCTGGGTTTTAAACTTACTCTATGTTTCCTTTCTCATCATTGCGTCTCCTTGGCTGCTGTGGCGGGCGATCTCTTCCGGCAAAAACAAGCGTGGCTGGGGGCAAAAACTGCTTGGCTTGATTCCAAGTAGGGATTCAACCAATCAGTTGATTTGGATCCACGCCGTTAGCGTTGGCGAAGTCAACTTGCTCGCTCCGGTAATCCGTGAATTTAAAAAGCGGAATCCCGATTTGGAATTCGCGATTTCGACGACGACAGAAACTGGATTTGACCTCGCCACTCAAAAGTACGCAGAGCACTTCGTTTTCTTTTGCCCGATGGATTTTAGCTGGGCCATCAAGCGAGTGATCAAACGTCTTCGACCAACGATGCTGATTCTGGCAGAGCTCGAGCTTTGGCCGAACTTAATTTCAACATCACGCTTGGCTGAAGTTCCGGTCGCAGTAGTCAACGGCCGATTGAGCGAGAACAGTTTTAAGGGCTACAAGCGTCTCAATCGGCTGGTTCGTTCGTCGTTTGATAAGTTATCAATAGTCTGCGTTCAAAACCCAACCTATGCCGAACGTTTTTGCGAGCTTGGGTGCGATCCCAAAAACGTCTTTGTGACTGGCAATGTGAAATTCGATGGAGTTCAAACCGATCGCGACGATGCCAAAGTTCAAGAATTCAAACAGTTAGCTAGTGTAAAAGACCATGAGTTTGTCATGGTTGCAGGCAGCACTCAAGTCGAAGAAGACATTCTCGCCGCCAAAGTCTACCAACGGCTTCAAGCTAAAATC
>CAYMFZ010000020.1:16832-23736 GCA_964389585.1 uncultured Pirellulaceae bacterium
TCCCGAACCTGCGTTTGATTCTGGTACCCCGACATCCTGAACGCTGCGGCGCATTAATTGAACGGCTTGATGAGTTGGGTTTTTCAACGATTCGAAGATCGCAAATGTCGGTGCAGAGTCCGCTTTCTGGCTTTGACAAGCAATCCAATACTGGATCACTTGAATCAATTTTGATTGTCGATGTGATTGGCGAATTAGGTGGTTGGTGGGGCGTTGCGAATGCGGGCTACGTTGGCGGAAGCCTGGGGCGCCGTGGGGGACAGAACATGATTGAGCCTGCTGCGTTTGGGATTCCAATTAGCTTTGGACCGAACACAGTGAACTTTCGTCAGATCGTTGACGAGTTATTGGCCCATGATGCGGCCACGGTAATTCAAGACCAAGCGTCGCTGTTTGCCTTCGTTGACAGGGCTTACCACGACCCTGAGTGGAGGTCAGCCATTGGTTCCCGCGCTAAGAAGGTGGTTTTGGGTCACGTTGGCGCTTCGCAGCGAACGGTAGCAAGCCTTTGTTCTTCTTTTGAAGTGCTTTCTAAAGTCAATTCTGCACCGGGAAAAAAACAATCCAAAGTGGCATAGATAAGATTCTGCCGCCGATGCGAACCTTGTTTATTTGCCTTAGTTTGGAGGATTAGACACTCGCCAATTGAGGAATATGTCCCCCTTGACTATACTCTCAAGTTCTTGGACGGTGCGATTTTTCCCCCTTCAAGGTATTGGGTGACACCCAGCTAACCAATTTCTGACCCGATGTGGTCATCAATTTTTGTCGTTCGAAAGTTTGAGGAGAGTGCCGTGGCCTCTGGAAAATATCTATTTACAAGTGAATCTGTCAGCATGGGCCATCCGGATAAGTTGGCCGATCAAATTTCGGACAGCATCCTTGACGCCATGCTTGCCCAAGACCCAGCCAGTCGCGT
Organism: uncultured Pirellulaceae bacterium; assembly: GCA_964389585.1. Taxonomy (GTDB): domain Bacteria; phylum Planctomycetota; class Planctomycetia; order Pirellulales; family Pirellulaceae; genus Mariniblastus. The sequence goes on from CAYMFZ010000020.1 coordinate 17,752, forward strand.
CGCTTGCGAGACCATGGTGACGACAGGTTTGGCCGTGATTGCTGGCGAGATCACTTCCAAGGCTGACGTGGACGTTGAAAAACTTGTTAGAACTGTCATCCGCGAAGTCGGCTACACGTCCGATGAAATTGGAATCGGTGCAGACACTTGTAAAGTCATGGTTCAACTTGACCAGCAAAGCCCAGACATTGCGATGGGCGTTGACGCTGATGGTGCTGGTGACCAAGGCTTGATGTTCGGGTTTGCATGTGACGACACCGAAGAGCTGATGCCACTTCCGATTGCTCTTTCGCACAAGATTCTAGCCCGCTTGAACAAGGCACGATTTGACGGAGAAGTTAATTGGCTTCGCCCCGACAGCAAGAGCCAGGTCACCGTTGAATACGATGGCTTTACTCCCGTCCGAATCGACACAGTTGTTGTCTCGACACAACACAATGAAGACGTGACCAACGAAGAGATTAAAGACTTCATTCAAAACAAAATCGTGGATCCACTTTTGCCTGCCGAACTCAACAAGGGCGATGTGACTTACCACATCAATCCGACGGGTAAGTTCGTGATTGGCGGACCGCACGGAGATTGTGGTTTGACGGGTCGCAAGATCATTGTTGATACCTACGGTGGATGGGGCCGTCACGGCGGTGGTGCCTTTAGCGGTAAGGATTCAACGAAGGTTGATCGAAGCGCTGCCTACATGGCTCGTCACGTCGCCAAGAACATCGTCGCGGCCGGACTGGCCAAACGTTGTGAAGTTCAACTCGCCTACGCGATTGGCGTCGCGGATCCTGTCAGCGTCCATGTGGATACGCAGGGCACGGGCACGATCGGCGACGATGCGATTTGCGACATTGTTCGCGATTCGTTCCCATTGTCGACTCAAGGAATCATTGGCTATCTGAAGCTTCAGCGTCCGATCTTCCGCAAGACAGCCGAGGGCGGTCACTTTGGGCGAAACGACCCAGATTTCACTTGGGAAGACACCGCAGCCGCAGCCACGTTGGCCGAAAAAGCTGCCGCTGTTACCTCGGCGTAACTCACCGAGGTAGAGGTCACGAATTACCGGTCAGCGAGCTGATTGGCATTTGAATGGTGACAAATTTAATTTACGTTAAGGGCAACACATGTTGCCCTTTTTTCGTTTTCTCCGCCCCGAAATGCTGGATACAACCGATGAGTAATTTGGGAATTCCGATTGGAGACGAAATGGCAGGTATCGACGAAGGCGAAACAACCGAAGTCGACCCCGAGGTCGCACTTCAACAAATTCTTGACGATCCGAACTTGCGACAACACGTCATCCGAACCACTGATGAAGGTCAAGAAACGGTCATAGGATATTTTAGAATCCTATTTGAACCCAACCAATTGCGGGCCGTATTTCATGTGCCGTTTTCACCATCGTTGAAAAACAAACCAACGATCGAAGCCCATGCGACCGATCATCAGGACGCTCGAATCAGACTGACTGACTGTCAAAAATTTGGAGCTCGATTCGAAGTCATAAAATCTAGACCGAGCCCCATTCAAGACCAAGTCTTGGTTGAAGTCATGGCGACTGAATCGAGCTGATTGCTTTTTCGACAATCGGTCTGGCAAGCTCTTCGGTCAGAAATCAACGTATACCCAGCCGCAAACTCCCAATCGAAACCATCCCAATCGTCAGCTATTCGCCGAGGCAAAAAGTGAAGTCTGATCTTGAAAAACAATTGATCCCGTTTGACCAATCTCACGTGTTGCAGTTCTGGGACGAATTAAGTGATCCAGAGCGAGCGAATTTGTCGAAGCAAATTGAAAGTTTCGATTTGGATTTGATTCGAACGCTTGCCAGCGAGACATCCGAAAACGATCACTGGGAACAACTCGCTGAAAAAGCGACCGTTCCACCTGCCATCACGCTAGACGATTTCGCAAACCCCGATTCTTACGACGAAGCGTACACGATCGGAAAATCTGCACTCGAAGCGGGCAAAGTTGGAATGATTTTGGTCGCTGGAGGGCAGGGGAGCCGGCTTGGATTCCATCACCCCAAAGGAATGTATCCTATTGGCCCAGTAAGCGATCGTTCGCTGTATCAAATTCACATTGAACAGGTTCTCGGTCGAGCAAAACAGTTCGGTGTTTCGATTCCGCTCTATGTGATGACCAGCCCCCCAACGCACGAAGAGACGACAAACTTTTTGCGAGACAATAACTTTTTTGGGATGCCGGCTAGTGACATAAAGATTTTTTGCCAAGGCGTCATGCCTGCCGTTGACGCCGACGGGAAGCTCCTACTCGAAACCAAAGGCAAGATTTTTGTCAGTCCTGATGGTCACGGCGGCACCCTCGCCGCACTTGTAAAAAACGGTTGCCTTGACGATGCGAACCAACGGGGCATTGAACACTTGTTCTACGGTCAAGTTGACAATCCCCTCATTCAGATTTGTGATCCAGCATTGATTGGATACCACATAAAGTCAAAATCAGAAATGACTTCGCAAGTCGTTCGAAAAAATGAACCGACTCAAAAAGTTGGTAACGTTGTTGCCGTTGACGGCAAAGTTCAAATCATTGAGTACAGCGACTTACCTGAAAAACATGCTCGACAAACTGAAGAGGATGGTTCGCTGAAACTTTGGGCCGGTAGCATTGCGGTGCATATATTCTCAGTTGACTTCTTGCAGAAATCCAGCAAACAAGCCGAGACTTTGCCTTTCCATCATGCGAGGAAGATCGTCCCCTTTGTTGACTCTTCGGGACAAACCGTGAAGCCCGATGCAGCCAATGCGATCAAATTTGAACGCTTCATTTTCGACCTGCTTCCTTACGCAAACAACGCGATCGTTTGCGAAGTTGATCCCGCAGATGGTTTTTGCGCTGTCAAAAACGCTCCACCCGCACCTTCAGAAACCCCCGATCATGTCAAAGCCGCGATTTCAAACTTGCACAAACGTTGGCTCGACGAGGCGGGTGTGAAAGTTGCCGATGGAGTTAAAGTCGAGATCAATCCGCTCTTTGCGCCCGACGCGCTAGCCTTGAAATCAAAAGTCAGCGCTGGCACGACGATCAGCAAGACAACTTACTTCGAGTAAGAGACTCAGACTATATCTACGAAAATCAATTGAGAGAAATGGACGGCAGATGTTATACGCGACGATTATGGCTGGTGGTGCCGGCACTCGGTTTTGGCCAGCCAGCCGAAGAACAACCCCCAAACAGTTGCTGAACCTAACAGGTGACCGGTCGATGATTCAGTCAACGGTTGATCGTTTGGCTGGACTTTGTCCGTCGGAAAATGTCTTGATTGTAACGAATCAAATCCTCGTCGATCCAATCGCAGAACAACTGCCAAGCGTTCCGCGCTCATCGATCATCGGCGAACCTGCCAAACGGGACACCGCTCCTTGCGTGGGCTTGGCTGCTGCTTGGATTGCAAAGAAAGATCCAAATGCAACCATGGTTGTGATGCCAGCCGATCATGTGATCGGTCCCGACAATGTTTTTCAAGACGCTTTGAATCATGCCGCGACTTTGGTCGACGAAGATCCGTCGAGGATTGTCACTTTCGGAATCAAGCCAAGCTATCCCGCAGAAGTGTTTGGGTATATCGAACGGAATGAATCTCCCATCGCTGGAGCCAAGTTCTCTACTTTCGAAGTTAATCGCTTTCGAGAGAAACCCGACTTGGAAACGGCCAAGCAATTTCTCGCGTCCGGTTCTTTTTATTGGAATTCAGGAATCTTCGTCTGGAAGGCTCAAACGATCCTTGATGCGTTGGCAAAGCATGAACCCGAGATGTTTGCCCACCTTCAAAAGATCGCCGACTCGATCGGAACTGATGCTTTTCCAGAGACGTTACAAAAAGAATTCTGCGCCATCAAAGGCACCTCAATCGACTATGCCGTCATGGAACGATACGACAATGTCTTGGTCGTGGAAGCCCCCTACGATTGGGATGACTTGGGAAACTGGACGGCAGTTCCTCGCTTGAAAGGAACCGATAGCGATGGCAATACGATCGATGGCGAACATCTGGGAATCGAAACTGAGAATTCCATTGTTCGAAGTGAAAATGGACACTTGATTGTGACCGTTGGCATGAAAGACTGTATTGTCGTCCACACGGATGACGCGACTTTGATCGCTGACAAGAACAATGAAGGCGCGATCAAAGATGTGGTCGCCGAACTTAAACGACTCAAAATGGAAAAGTACCTGTAACCGTTTAGGCGTTCTTTGTATTTGAGTCATTGATCGTTCTGATGTGAAAGACCAACTCAAGAGTCGTTGCATGAAATACTTGATTTACGGAATTCTGATCCTGACACTGATGGTCGTTTCTTCATTAAAAGCAGTTGCGATGCAAGATTCGTCCTCCAATCCCTCCACCGACTCCAAGACTGAGGAAAAACCGGTTGGTCACCTCAATTGGAAAACGCGAACTTTTGGTGGACAACAATTTTGGACCGATCTTAGATACGCAGGTGGTTGGCGAATTCAAGTCAACTCGGAAACTGATCACCACCGTCTACTCGATCCCAAAAACGTCAGACACGCTTGGGGCAATCAATTGCATTGCCAGCAATTGCTCGATCAGAAAATTGCAAACGGTGAAATAACGCAAGCCAGCGGCAAAGTCGTCATTCTTCTTCATGGACTGATTCGTACGAAGTCTTCCATGCAAACAATGGCCAATTACTTGATGAAGAATGGCGATTTCACAACCGTCAATTTTCAGTACGCAAGCACGCGCGAAAAAATTGGTGAACACGCAGCAGCACTCAAAAGCGTGATTGATCAACTTGGGCCACAAGTGACGGAGATCAGCTTCGTTTGTCACTCGCTGGGAAATATCGTCGTCCGTCGCTACTTGGGAAACAATACTGACGAGAAAACTGGCCAGCAAGGAGACATGCGAATCAAGCGGATGGTTATGATCGGCCCACCGAATCAAGGCTCGCGCATGGCGAGGATTTTGAAAACCAGTTTTTTGTTTCAACAGATCGCCGGTGTCAGCGGAATGCAATTGGCCAGACAATGGGAAAAACTTGAACCCACTTTGGCAACGCCCGCATTCGAGTTTGGAATCGTCGCGGGCGGACAGGAAACGGACAAGAATTTCAGCAACTTCATTTTGAAGGGTAAAGACGATTTCACCGTCAGCCTTGACGAAGCAAAACTGGCGGGAGCCCACGATTTGCTGGTTCGACCATTGCTGCATTCGACCATGATGCACCAACCAGAAGTCATGAAAGCTACCCAACTCTTTTTAGAAAAAGGCTTTTTTGAATCCGAGAATTCACGAAATCCCATCATTGAAACTCCGAAGTCCTCGCGGAGCAATCGTTGAACAAGTCGAATGAAAACGCGGGTGATCTAAACGAACCGCCGATTGGGAAGCTTGCTGATTCAGGCCGGCTTGGTGGAATTGATTTCGGGACCGTCCGCGTTGGTATTGCGATTAGTGACCCTAGTCAAACGATCGCCAGCCCATTGGCGACTTACGTCCGTCGCAATCAAGAACTCGACAAAAAATACTTTTCAAATTTGGCGAGAGACGAACAAATTATTGGGTGGATCGTTGGGCTGCCAGTGCACATGAGTGGTGACGCAAGTGCCAAATCAAAACAAGCCATCGAGTTCGGTCGTTGGCTGGCTGCATCGACTGAGTTGCCAGTCGACTGGATTGATGAGCGCTATACAACCGCGATGGCACGCGACATTCTTAGTCAATCAAATTTGTCAGGGAAGAAGCGGAAGGCTCAACTTGATCGATTGGCAGCTCAAATTCTATTGGCGGCCTATTTAGAGTCTGGACCAGGAACGACGACGGCCTTGGCTTGAACCGGCGAAGCCCGTGTCTGTCTCGCGCGTTTGAGTTTAGGGCCTATCCAAAAACTTGTGATTCGTTGGCGTTTGGGATTACCGCAGTCCTAAACGTTGCTTCAGTCGCTTCGCTCGGAAACGGCGCTCGTTCACGGAGTGAACGGCCACAATCAACGG